>SKJZ01000200.1 GCA_007121755.1 Halorhodospira sp.
ACCTGGAGATGCCGCGGCTCGACGGCTTCGGCGCGGCCGAGGCGATCCGCGCCTGGGAGCGGGAAACCGGCCGGTCGCCGGTGCCGATTCTCGCCCTTACCGCCCACGCCCTTCCCGAGCATCGGGAGCGAACCGGCGCCGCCGGCTTCGACGCCCACTTGGTCAAGCCGATCCGCAAGCACGAGCTGTTGGCGGTGCTGGCGGAGTACTAAAGCCGCCGCCGGAGGAGTGGCGGGCGTGGGCCGTGTCGTTCTCCGCTTGGGCCAGCCACGTTTCGGCGCGGGTTCGTCTATCCATCGGCGTCTCCGGCCGTGGTGTCGAGCAATTGTTGGCGTTAACCCGCAGTTCGGGCGCCTGCGCCAATGCCTTGGCCACGGCGTTGCGCAAATGATCCACCTGGCGGCGGTGGTTTCCATACATATTGTGGTTCCATCGTCGATGGGAGATCATTAGAAGTCTTGGAATCGACGCCCCCGTCGCCCCGCAACCAGGGAGCCCCCTTTTGTCCGCCTCCGACTCTCCCCCGACCGGCCCCACCTCTTCCAACTTAGCCCCCGGCCCGGCGGACCGGCCGGAGGCCGAGTACCGCACGCTGGTGGAGAACGCCCCGGTGGCGGTCTACCGCTGCGAGGCGCGGCCGCCGTGGCGGGTGGTACAGATCAGCGCTGGGGTCCATCACGTCACCGGGCGCCCGCCGTCGGAGTTCCTGGCCGGGGGGCTGCGCTGGGCCGATGTCGTGGTGCCGGAAGATGCGCCACGGGTGGAGCAGGCGGTGGCGCGGGGGGTGGCCGATCACGCCCGCTACGAGATCGAGTACCGCATCCTCGACGCCAATAGTGGGGTGCGGTGGGTCCACGAGGTCGGCCAGGGACAGCGGCACGGCGCCTCGGGGGAGTCGGCCTATCTGGAAGGGGTGATCTTCGATATCACCGAGCGCAAGCGGGCCGAGGAGGATCTTGGCCGGCGGCTGGCCTATGAACGGTTGTTGACCAGCGTCTCCTTTATCGCGGTGCAGACCGACCATCCCCGGCGCACCCAGGAGGCGTGCGTCGCCGCTATCGGCGAGGCCATCGACGTCAGCCGGGTCTACATCTTCGAGTACCGCCCGGAGACCGATCTCCTCGACAACACGGCGGAGTGGTGCGCTGCCGGCATCGAGCCGCAGATCGACCAACTGCAGGGAATACCGGCCGGCGATTTTCCGTGGACCATGGAGACGCTGCGCGGCGGTCAAGTGCTGCGCTTCGCCGACATCGACGAGATCCCGGACGCCGCCACGCGGGACGTTCTGCGGGTCCAGGATGTTCTCGCCGTCCTGATTGTGCCGCTCTTCGCCGGGGGGCGGCTGTACGGCTTTCTCGGCTTCGATGAGTGCACCCGGCACCGGGAGTGGCGGGATGAGGAGGTCGACTTCCTTCTCTCCATCTCCCGTGTCATCTCTCTGGCGCTGGAGCGCGGGCGCTCGGTGGAGCAGTTGCAGCTCTCCGCCAGCGTCTTCACCTACGCCCGCGAGGGGATCATCATCACCGACCGCGACGCCCGGATCGTCGATGTCAACGACGCCTTTACGGTGATCACCGGCTACCGGCGCGAAGAGGCGATTGGCAGGAATCCGCGCATCCTCCAGTCGGGCCGCCAGCGGCCCGATTTCTACGTGGGCATGTGGCGGGAACTAACCGAGATCGGGTACTGGCACGGCGAGGTCTGGAACCGGACAAAAGAGGGCAAGGAGTACGTCCAGTCGGCGACGATCAGCGCGGTGACCGATGGCGAGGGCCGGACTACCCACTACGTAGCGCTGTTCACCGATGTCACCGCCCAGAAGGAGCACCAGCGCCAACTGGAGCACATCGCCCACTACGACGCGGTGACCGGTCTGCCCAACCGGGTCTTGCTCGGCGACCGCCTGCGTCAGGCGATGGTCCAGGCGGACCGACGCGGCCAGCGGATTGTGGTGGCGTACATCGACCTCGACGGTTTCAAGGCGATCAATGACGCCCACGGCCACGAGGTCGGGGACCAACTCTTAATGAGGCTGGCCCACCGCATGAAGCGCGCTCTGCGGATCTGCGACACCATCGCTCGGCTGGGCGGCGACGAGTTCGTTGCCGTGTTGGTCGACCTCGACAAGGTGGAGGACGGCACGCCGCTGGTGGAGCGGCTGTTGGCCGCCGCCGCCCAGCCGATACGCGTCGGGGACGCCGCGCTGCAGGTCAGCGGCAGCATCGGCGTAACCTTTTTCCCGCAGTTCGACGAAGAGGTGGACGCCGATCAAGTGCTGCGCCAAGCCGACCAGGCCATGTACCAGGCCAAGCTGTCGGGCAAGAACCGTTATCACGTCTTTGACGCCGAGCACGACCGTAACGTGCGCGGCCACCACGAGAGCCTGGAGCGCATCCGTCAGGGACTCGCCGACGGCGAATTCGTCCTTTACTACCAGCCCAAGGTCAATCTACGCAGCGGCGAGGTCACCGGCGCCGAGGCGCTGATCCGCTGGCGCCATCCGGAGCGCGGCATGCTGCCGCCCGGCCTCTTTCTGCCCGCGGTCGAAAACCACCCGTTGGGCGTCGAATTGGGGGAGTGGGTCGTGGACTCCGCATTGGCGCAGATGGAGGCGTGGCGGGTTGAGGGGCTCGATCTGCCGGTGAGCGTCAATATCTCCGCCCACCACTTGCAACAGCCCGACTTCGTGCGGCGGCTGGAGGAGCGGTTGGCAGTCCGCCCGGATATCGATCCCGGCCGTTTGGAGCTGGAGGTGCTGGAGACGAGCGCCCTGGAAGACATGGGCCACGTTGCCGAGATCATTGAGGCGTGCACCGCGTTGGGCGTCGGTTTTGCACTGGACGACTTCGGTACCGGCTACTCGTCGCTGACCTACCTCAAGCGGTTGCCGGCACGGGTGCTCAAGATCGACAAGAGCTTTGTACGAGACATGCTCGACGATCCGGACGATTTGGCCATCCTCGAGGGGGTGTTGGGGCTGGCTACGGCCTTCCGCCGCCAGACCATCGCGGAGGGGGTGGAGACGGCCGCCCACGGCGAACTCCTGCTTCAACTGGGGTGCGATCTGGCCCAGGGGTACGGTATTGCGCGCCCGATGCCGCCCGCGGATCTTCCGGGTTGGATCGATCGATGGGAGCCGGAGCCGGTCTGGTCGCGCACGCCGCGCGTCAGCCGGGACGATTTGCCGCTGCTCTACGCCGCGGTCGAGGACCGCGCGTGGCTGCAGGCCATCGAGGACGCCTTGGCGGGCCATCGAGAGCCGCCGCCGGCGCTGGACTGGCGCGAATGCCGGGTCGGCCAGTGGTTGGCCGGAGCCACGGAACGGCGGAGGGTTCGTGGTAGTTCCGATTTCGAGGCCATCGATTCGTTGCACCGCTCGCTGCACGAACTGGCGTGCGCCATTCTCGCGGCGCACGGCCGGGGAGAGACCGAACGCGCGCGCTCCCGCCTGCCCGAACTGCGTGAGTTGCGCGACCGGCTCCTGGAGCGGCTGGCCGGTATTCTCCAAAGGGGAAGATTGGACTCGGCGCCCGTTGATCGCGACCCGGCGATCCCCTAGACTCCCGCGCTGGTTCGAATATCAATAATAGACAGTCCGTAGACGGAGTCCAGATGGGTGGTTCTCGTTCACTCAATTCCGCCCCGGCGGGTGATCCAACCGGGGAGTTCGTACACTTTCGCGAGGCGGTGCGGAAAATCGCCACCGACCTAATCGACCCGCCCCCGGATGAGTTGGATCACCGCATCGACGCGGTCATCGGCCATCTCGGCGAGTGCTTCGCCCTCCATCGAGGCTACGTCTTTCAACGCGTCGGGGACGGGGTTCTCGCCAATACCCACGAGTGGTGCGCCCCCGGCGTGCCGTCCCAGAAAGACGATCTCCAGGCGGTCAACGAGTCCATGGTCCAGTGGACCATGGGGCGCATGGCGCGGGGGGAGGTGACGGCCGTCGCCGATGTCGCGGCCCTGCCGGAGGAGGCGGCGGCGGAGCGGGAGGTGCTGACCGGCTTCGGCATCCGCGCCCTGATCATGGCCCCATTGCGGGGCGATGACGGCTTGCGCGGCTTTATCGGCTTCGATGTCGTCTCCGGACCCTTCGTCTGGAACGAGAACCACGAGATCGCCGTCCGCATGCTCGGCGAGGCCGTCGGTAACGCCCTCAAGCGGTGCGATCGCGAGGCGCTGTTGGAGCGGACCAACATCTTCCTGGAGTCGGCGCTGGATGGGGCGCTCTCCGCGATCTATGTCATGGATGGAGAGGACCGGTTCACTTTCGTCAACCGGCGTGCCAGCGAAATCAGCGGCCACGATTCGCAAGCGCTGGTCGGTACCTCCGTGGAGGCCGTCGTCGCCCCCGAGGCGTGGCCGGAGATATGCGCCGCAATGCGCCGGGTGCGTGAGGAAGGGGCGGTCATCGACCGGGTCATCGTCCCCATCGTGCGCGTCGACGGCGAGCCACGGCTGCTCGAATACAGCTGCCGCCCGTTGGTCCTGCCCGGTGAGCCGGTGAGGGTCATCGGTTCAGCGGAGGACGTCACCGAGCGAATCGCCGCCCAGCGGGCGCTAGAGGAGAGCGAGGAGCGGCTGCGCAGTTACTTCGAGTACGCCAGCGACGGGCTGCTGGTCGCGGATGGTGAAGGCCGTCTTCTGGATGCCAATCCGGCGGCGTGCGAACTCACCGGGTTGGGGCGCGAGGAACTGGCGGGCTGCGGCATCCCCGATATCATTGCGCCCGATCCCGCAGCGCAACAGCAGGCGTGGGAGCGCTTCCAACAAGTCTTGCGCAACGGCCGCGTCTGCGGCGACGTTCAAATTCAACGGGCCGACGGGTCGATCCGGACCGTGGAGGTCAACGCGGTGCGCATTGCGGAGGACCGCTACCTCGGTATTCACCGCGATACGACTGAACGGCGGCGCATGGAAGACGCGTTGCGGTCGGCCCACGATCTCTCCCGCTCGATCATCGAGAGCCTGCCCGGGGTCTTCTACGTCATCTCGGCTGACGGCCGCTTTCAGCTCTGGAACCGCGGTTTCGAGGCGGTCTCCGGCTACTCGTCGCAAGAGATGGCATGTCTGCCGCCGGTTGATCTCTTTGCCGGCGAAGAGCGGGATTTGATTGCCGCCAAGATCGCTCAGGTCTTCGAGACCGGCAGCGCCCTGGTCGAGGCCAGTCTGGTCGCCAAGGACGGCACGGTCACGCCCCATCTCTTTACCGGTACGCGGATGGAGCTGGAGGGTGCTCCCGTGTTGGTCGGCATGGGAATCGACATTACCGACCGCCAGCGTATGGAAGAGGAACTCCGGCAGGCGAAGGCTGCCGCCGAGGCGGCGAACCGCGCCAAGAGCGAGTTTCTCGCGACCATGAGCCACGAGATCCGCACCCCGATGAACGCGATTATCGGCATGGGTGACATGTTGGAGGAGATGGCCGCGGACGAGACGCAGCGGCGCTATGTGCATATCCAGCAGACCGCCGCTCAGAATCTTCTCGATCTGATCAACGATGTGCTCGACCTGTCGAAGGCGGAGTCGGGCCACCTCGAGTTAATTGACGTACCGTTCGATCTGCAGGATCTGGTCGACGAGGTGCTGGAACTGATGGGCGACCGAGCCCGGGAGCGCAACCTCGATTTGATCGCCCAAGTACCGGATGAGGTGGCCTCGGTCCAAGGCGATCCGCGGCGGCTGCGCCAGATCCTGCTTAACGTGGTGAGCAATGCGGTGAAGTTCACCCCGCAAGGCGAAGTGGTGGTAAGCGCGGTGCGCGACACGGAAGATCCGCGCCTGATGCGGCTGGCGGTGCGGGACACCGGCATCGGGATCGCTGAATCGCAGCGGGAAAGGATCTTCGAATCGTTTACCCAAGTCGCCTCGGAGGGCCATCGCTACCCGGGGACCGGCCTCGGGTTGGCGATCTCTCGCCGGTTGATCAAACAGATGGATGGTGAGATCGACCTGGAGAGCGAGGTCGATGCCGGCAGCGTCTTTACCGTCACGCTGCCACTGCCGGCGTGCGATGCGGTCGCTACGGTGGGCAAGGAGTGCGCCGTGACCGACCTCGGCGGGGCGCGTGTGTTGGTCCTCGATGACAATGCGACCAATCGCCTTGTCTTGACGGAGTCGCTGCGCCGGTGCGGCGGCGGCGTCACAGCGCCCAAGGGGTGCGCCGACGGCGCGGAACTGCTGAGTGGGTTCGAGAAAGAGTGCCCGTTCGATTTGGTCCTGCTCGACTGCCGGATGCCCGGGGCCAGCGGCCTGGAGGTGGCGGCGTATATCCGTCAAACCCCGGCATTGCGTCACTTGCCGGTTGTGATTCTCTCTTCCGACGACCGCGCCGGCGATCTGAAGCGGGCGCGGGAATTGGATGTGGTCTACCTGCTCAAGCCGGTGCGCCGGGCGGCGTTATTGCGCGCTGTGGGGGAGGCGCTGGCCCGGGCCGACGCCCGCGTGCAGAGTGAGGCGGCGGCAGTGAGCATCGAGGGTTGCCACTGCGCCGAGGGGGAGGTCAATCCGGCCTGTCCACCGCTGAAGATCCTGTTGGCGGAGGACAACGAGGACAATGTGACCCTGGTGGAGGCGTACCTGCAGGGATCGTCCTACCGGATGGAGGTCGCCGTCGACGGGGAGGAGGCGGCGCAACGCTTCCGAGCCGCCGGCGATTTCGACTTGGTGTTGATGGATCTGGAAATGCCGCGGGTCGACGGCTACGGAGCGGTCGAGCGCATCCGGGCCTGGGAGCGGGAGACCGGGCGGTCGGCCGTGCCGATCCTCGCGCTCACTGCACACGCCCTGCCGGAGCACCGGGCGCGCACCCGGACCGCCGGTTTCGACGCCCACCTGGTCAAGCCGATCCGTAAACGTGAGTTGTTAGCGGTGCTCGGCGAGTACGCGGTCGGCAAGGGGGGCGCCTCGAGCTGAGGTGGATGGACTTAGTGAAAATGGAGTCTGACCCCGTTTCCCTTTTCCCCCACCCACAGGTCGCCGGCCTCAGCCATTTCGGTGCGTAGCGAGGCCAGCGCCTCAAAGGCGGCGCCGGTCGCGGGGGCCGCGACGACCACGTGGCCGGCCAGGCGGCCCTCGCTGTCGCGCACCTCCGCGCCTACCGCGGGCGGGGCGCCGTCGCCGGCGATGCGGTGGAGGCGTTGCTTGATGGTGCCCCGGTAGTGGGCCCGGGCCACCACCTCCTGGCCCGGATAGCACCCCTTGGTGAAGCTCACCCCGCCCAGTCGGTCAAGGTCGATCATCTGTGGCACAAGCTGTTCGCGCAGGGCTGCGCCGAGATGGGGAACCCCCGCGCGGATCTCGGCCAAGTGCCACGGTGAGGGATCGTCGTGGAGAGTGGCGTCCCTCTGTTCGATCCAGGCGGTGATCGCTTTGCCGGAGCCGGCTACCAGGTACCGGGGCGTCTCCCCCCGCAGGCGGACCACCTGCAGCCCGTCCTCCCGGTGGACGCCGTCCACCTCCCCAGACTGCTCCGCCACCGTACCGGCGAGGCCGATAACACGCACCCCGTCTTCCACTGCCACCCGCACCTTGGAGCGCAGTACGTACATAGTGAGCTTGCGCGCGGTCTCCTCGGCCAGCCCCCGGTCGATCAACAGTCGGTAGCCGTCCCCGGTGGGCACCACGCGTATCAGCGCCGTGATGCGTCCCTTGGGGGTGCAGAGCGCCGCCAGCGGCGCCTGGTCCCCGCTGGGCGGCGGGATCTCATTGGTTAGCAGGCGATTGAGAAATCCCCGCGCCTCCTCTCCGGTTACCGAAAGGGCGGTCAGATGGTCGAGAGAATAGAGCCCTGCGGGCGGTTGCGATTCGCTCATGGGTGATCTCCCCGCGGTTGCTGGCTGGAGGGTAACACCATCCGCCGGCGTACCGTGCCCCGGCCACCGATCAGCCCGCCTGGTTGCAACATTGTGGCGCAGCTTATACTTTATGGCACCGTTGCATTCTCTTATGGTGCAGTGCAAAATAGTGTCCCCGCTGTGCGGAGCGTTCCCATGCAAACAAAGAACAATCGTCCGCTTTCGCCCCACTTGACCATCTACCGCCCGCAGATCACCAGCATGCTCTCGATCAGCCATCGCGCTTCGGGCGTCCTGTTGGCGCTGGCTGCGGTGCTGCTGGTCTGGTGGCTGTCGGCCCTGGCCGTCGGCCCCGAGTACTTCGCCACGGTACAGGGGGTGCTGGGCAGCGGGTTGGGGCGGATCGTCCTCTTCTTCGTGAGCCTGGCGGTCTTTTACCACCTCTGTAACGGTATCCGGCACTTGGTGTGGGATACCGTCCACGGCTTCGAGTTGGAGGCGGTCCACCGGGGCGGCTGGATCGTGGTGGCTGCGGCCGTGGTGCTTACCGTGGCGGTCTGGTCGGCCGCTTATCTGTGGAGGGCGTGACCAATGGGCGGCGACGTGGAGAGCTACAAGACCCCGGTGGGGCGTGTCCAAGGGTTGGGATCGGCCAAGAGTGGATTCCGCCACTGGTGGGGGCAGCGTGTAACCGCTGTGGCTTTGGTGCCACTGGTGCTGTGGCTGGGCTTCGGCCTTGCGGTTTACGGGAGCGCCGATTATGAGGCGGCCCGCGCCTGGGTCGCCGGTCCGGTGACCGCGGTATTGTGGATCGTGGCGCTGGCCGCCGCCCTCTACCACGCCGCGCTCGGCCTGCAAGTGGTTATCGAGGATTATGTGGATGGCGACGGCATGAAGGTGGTCGCCATCCTGGCGGCCCAGGCGTTCTGCATACTGCTGGCCGTGGGCGGCATCATCGCCGTTCTGCGCATCGTATTGGGGGGCTGAGGCGGATATGACCGAGCAGATCAAGACGGTGGAGCACGTCTACGACGTGGTGGTCGTCGGCGCCGGCGGCGCCGGGCTGCGCGCCACCTTCGGCATGGCCGAGCAGGGTCTCAACACCGCGTGCGTGACCAAGGTGTTCCCGACCCGGAGCCACACCGTGGCGGCCCAGGGCGGCGTCTCCGCCGCATTGGGCAACATGGGCGAGGACGATTGGCGCTGGCACATGTACGACACGGTGAAGGGCTCCGACTGGCTCGGCGACCAGGACGCTATCGAGTACATGTGCCGCGAGGCCGGTCCGGCCATCATTGAGTTGGAGCAGTACGGTGTTCCGTTCTCGCGCACCGAGGACGGCAAGATCTATCAACGGCCCTTCGGCGGCATGACGACCCACTTCGGCGAGGGGACCGCTCAGCGGACTTGCGCCGCCGCCGACCGCACCGGCCACGCGATCCTGCATACGCTCTATCAGCAGGCGCTGAAACACGAGGCGGAGTTCTATATCGAACACTTTGCCGTCGACCTGTTGATGGACGACGGCATCTGCCGCGGCGTTGTGACGCTCGATATGGAGACCGGCACGGTCCATATCTTCCGCGCCCATCTGGTGGTGCTCGCCACCGGTGGCTACGGCCGCTCCTACTTCTCTTGTACTTCCGCCCACACCTGCACTGGCGACGGTAACGGAATGGTGTTGCGCGCGGGTCTGCCGCTTCAGGATATGGAGTTCGTGCAGTTTCATCCCACCGGGATCTACGGCGCGGGCTGCCTGATCACCGAGGGGGTGCGCGGCGAGGGCGGCTATCTGACGAACAGCCGGGGCGAGCGCTTCATGGAGCGGTACGCCCCCAACGCCAAGGATCTGGCGTCCCGGGATGTGGTCTCCCGCTCCATGACGATCGAGATCCGCGAAGGGCGCGGGGTCGGTGAGAAGGGCGACCATATCCACCTGCATCTGGAGCACTTGGGGCCGGATGTCATCCACGAGCGCCTGCCGGGAATCAACGAGACCGCGCGCATCTTCGCCGGCGTCGATGTGACCCGGGAGCCGATCCCGGTGCTGCCCACGGTCCACTACAACATGGGTGGCATTCCCACCAACCACTACGGGGAGGTGGTGGTTCTCAAAGACGGCAATCCGGATACCGTAGTGCCCGGATTGATGGCGATTGGGGAGGCGGCGTGTGTCTCCGTCCACGGCGCCAATCGTCTCGGTTCCAACTCGTTGCTCGATCTGGTGGTCTTCGGACGCGCGGCCGCTCATCGCGCGGCGGCGCTGCTCGGTGGGCGCGGCGTGCCGCACCGACCGTTGCCCGAGGGGGCCGCCGATCCGGCGCTGAACCGCCTCGAGCGGCTGCGCAACGCCAACGGTGGCAAGCCGACAGCGCAAATCCGGGATGAGATGCAGGCCACCATGCAGAACTACGCCGCCGTCTTCCGCACCGGAGATGTGCTGGATGAGGGGCGCAAGAAGATGGTGGAAGTGGCGCGCTCTTTCGAGGATGTCGCCGTCGCCGACCGCTCGCTGATCTGGAACTCCGACCTGGTGGAGACCATGGAGTTGGAGAACCTGCTCGGCTGCGCGGTGACCACTATCGAGTCGGCGTTTAACCGCCAGGAGAGCCGCGGCGCCCACGCGCGCGAGGACTTCAGCGAGCGGGACGACGACAACTGGATGAAGCACACCCTGTGCCGGATCGACGGTCAGTACGGGATAAGTATCGATTACCGCCCGGTCCACCTCTACACCCTGAGCGGCGAGGTGGAGCCGATTCCGCCCAAGGCCCGGGTCTACTAGGCGCCCGGAGGGAGAAAAGATGGCAGAGTTCAGGCTACCGGCCAACTCCCGTATCCGGGAGGGCAAGACTTATAGCGTGGCGAGTGGGGGCGGCGATATCCGCCGTATCCGGGTCTACCGTTACGATCCGGACACCGGCGACAACCCCCGGATCGACACCTACGAGTTCGATGCGGCGCAGACCGGACCGATGGTCCTCGATGCGCTGCTGAAGATCAAAAACGAGGTCGATCCGACGCTGACCTTCCGGCGTTCTTGCCGGGAAGGCATTTGCGGCTCGTGCGCGATGAATATCGACGGCACCAATACGTTGGCGTGTACCAAGGGGCTCGATGAGATCAAGGGTGACGTGAATGTCTATCCGTTGCCGCACTTGGAGGTGGTCAAGGATCTTGTTCCGGATCTGACCCACTTTTATGCGCAGTATGCGTCGATCAAGCCGTGGTTGAAGACGGAGACGCCGACGCCGCCGGACCGGGAGCGGTTGCAGTCGAAGACGGAGCGCGATCTGTTGGACGGGCTCTACGAGTGTATTTTGTGTGCCTGTTGTTCCACTTCGTGCCCGAGTTATTGGTGGAACGGCGACCGGTATCTGGGGCCGGCGGCTCTGTTGCAGGCGTACCGTTGGATCGCCGACAGTCGCGATGAGGCTACCGGGGAGCGGCTCGACGATTTGGAGGATCCGTATCGGCTCTACCGTTGCCATACGATTCTTAACTGCACGGCGACGTGTCCGAAGGGGTTGAATCCCGGCAAGGCCATCGCCGAGATCAAGCGGTGCATCGCGGAGCGGAATATCTAACGCGATTCCCGGGTGGCTTCGGGAGGGCGTGCATGGGTGCGGGGCGGTGCATCTTGTCACCGGCGACCCACTGCGCTCCTCGCCCTTCGCTGGGCCCGGCCTGACGCGCTCCAGGCGCGCAGGCCGGCGCGCACATCCATGTGCGCGCCCTACGGGGCTGGTCCGGCTCCGGGCGGTCGCTCCGCTTAACGTCGCCGGTGACAAGATGCACCGCCCCGCACCCATGCACGCCCTCCCGAAGCCGGGGGACGGAGTCAATATGGATGAGGCGGCACTGAAGCGGTTACGCTGGCGTTGCCGGCGCGGCACTCAGGAGTTGGACGTCCTGCTGCGGCGCTTTTTGGATGAGGTCTTCCCGTACCTCGATCGCGACCGGCAGGCCGCGTTCGAGCGCCTGCTGGCGTGGGAGGACGACCGGCTGCAGGCGTGCCTGCTGGCGGGGGAGGGTGAGGCACCGCTCATGGATGAGGAGACCGCCGCCATTGTCACAGCAATCCGCCGCCACGCTGGTCTTCCGCCCGCGCCGTGAGGCGCCGGCGCTCGCCTTTGCGGTAGCCGTCTGCTGCCTCGTCGCCGCCCTGGCCCCGTTGCTCGATCTGCCCCGGTGGGGGCGTCTCCTCTGGTTCGCCGGCGCATGGGTTCCGCTGCTCCCGGCGATCCGCAACTTCCGTGCCGCGATGGCGATACGCCGCTGTGAGTTGGATGGCGCTGGCGGGCGCTTGACCATGACCAAAGGCGAGATAGTGGCCGTCCGCATCGCCTCCTGGTACGCCCATCCGTGGCTGATCGTCTTCGTTTTACGCTCCGTGGACGGCCGCCGCTGCTGGGTGGTGACGGCGCCCCGCCCGCTCTATCCACGGCGGCTGCATCGGCGGCTGCGCGCGGTACTGCGTGGGTCTGAAAGGCCGTAGCGAGGGAAAATCGGAAAGCGCAAATGGAGCCCGACTCCATTTTCCATAGCTTCAGTCGCCACGTAGATGGCTAAAGGGGCGCGGCCGCGTGGGCACCAGAATGGTCGGTGCGGCGAAGGCCGGGTCCGGATCCGGAAAGTCGAGCGTGTAGTGCAGCCCCCGGCTCTCCCGGCGCCGCAGCGCGCACTGGACCATCAAATCGGCCACCTCCACCAGGTTCCGCAACTCGATCAGATCGCCACTGACGCGGAAGTGGCTGTAGTACTCACGAATCTCGCCGGTCAGCAGGGCGGTCCGCCGGGCGGCCCGTTCCAGGCGGCGGTCGGTGCGGACGATGCCGACGTAGTTCCACATGGCTCGCCGCAACTCCGACCAGTTGTGGGTGACCATCACCTGTTCATCGGAGTCGGTGACGCGGCTCTCGTCCCACGGAGGGAGCGCCTCGCCCCTTCGCACCGGGGTGGTGGCGCCGATATCCCGCGCGGCCGCGGTCCCCATCACCAGACACTCAAGGAGCGAGTTGCTGGCTAGCCGGTTGGCTCCGTGCAGCCCGCTGTACGTGGTTTCGCCGACGGCGTAGAGGCCGGGCACATCGGTGCGCCCCGACAGGTCGGTCACGACGCCGCCGCAAGTGTAGTGGGCAGCGGGGACGACCGGCAGGGGCTCCTTGGCCATGTCGAGCCCCAGCTTCATGCACCGGCCGTGGATGGTCGGGAAGTGCTCGCGAATGAAATCCTCACCCTTGTGGCGAATGTCGAGGTAGACGCAGTCGATCCCGTGGCGCTTCATCTCGTGGTCGATGGCGCGGGCGACGATGTCGCGCGGCGCCAACTCGCCGCGTTCGTCGAACCGATGCATGAACCGGGCGCCGTCGGGCAGCACCAGGCGGCCGCCTTCGCCGCGCACCGCTTCACTGATGAGGAACGACCGGTCCTGGGGATGGTAGAGGCAGGTGGGGTGGAACTGGTTGAACTCCAGATTGGCCACGCGGCACCCGGCGCGCCACGCCATGGCGATACCGTCCCCGGTCGCGGCGTAAGGGCTGGTGGAGTACAGATAGACCATGCTCGCGCCGCCGGTGGCGATTACCACGAATGGCGCCGAGAGCAGTTCCACCTGGTCGCTGCGGGAGTTGAACGCGTAGGCGCCGTAACATCGGTTGACACGCTCGCCGAGGCGGGCGCCGGTGATGATATCGATGGCGTAACGGTCTTCAAGAAGATCAATATTGTCCCGTTTACAAACGGCGTCGTGTAGCCGCTGCGCGATGGCCAGTCCGGTGGCGTCGTTGGTATGGACCACCCGCCGGTGGCTATGCCCCCCCTCCCGGTGGAGGTGGAGGTTGTCGGTGCCGTTGCCCGGAGCCGTGCGCGAGAACGGGACATCCTGGTCCAGCAACCACTCCACGGCGTCCTGTGCCCCCTCGGCAATGAACCGGGCGGTGGCGGGGTCGCTCAGTCCGGCGCCCGCCGAGAGGGTGTCCTCCACATGCGCCTCCACGGAGTCGGCGGTGTCCAGGGCCGCGGAAACGCCGCCTTGGGCGTACGGCGTAGCGCCGTCCGCGGACTCGCCCTTGGCCAGAACGGCGACCCGGTACGACGCCGGCAGGCGCAGCGCCGCGGTCAGTCCCGCCAGGCCGCCGCCGACCACCAGGACGTCGTAACTCATTCTTTCCTCCGGTATTCGCGGTTGCGCCATAGGAACTCCTAGGCTAGGCTGCACACCTTCGTAAATGCGTGTCAGCGCATCCAGCCACCAAACTATACCCACAACCCCGAGCCGTGTGCGAACTCAAGCCAGATTGGAGTGTCTACCGCTCAAGGAAGCGGCGCTTGGCTCTCATGGAGAGCCGAGCGGGATGAGCGTGACGGAGAGCGACCGCGACCTGGTCCGGCGTGTCCAGGCCGGGGATAAGAGCGCCTTCGACGTCCTCGTCCTCCGCTACCAGCATAAGTTGGTGAAGCTGATCTCTCGTTATGTCAGGGATCCGCAGGAGGCACTGGATGTATCGCAGGAGACGTTCATTAAGGCGTACCGCGCGTTGCCGCGCTTTCGCGGGGAGAGCAGCTTCTATACGTGGCTGTACCGCATCGGCGTCAACACCGCTAAGAACCACTTGGTCGCCCAAGGGAGGCGTCCGCCGGATACCGACGTGGACGCGCAGGATGCCGAGCGATACGACGTCGATACCATCCTCCGTCACCACGATACCCCCGAAGGGGAGGCTTATCGGGACGAGGTCGAAGCCACGGTGGTGGCCGCCTTGGAAGCGCTTCCGGAAGAGTTGCGCACCGCGATTACTTTGCGGGAGTTGGAAGGGTTGAGTTACGAAGAGATTGCCCGTGTCATGGATTGCCCGGTAGGTACGGTCCGTTCCCGGATCTTCCGCGCCCGGGAGGCCATAGAGAAGCGCCTGGGTACCCTGGTTGGGGAATCGTGAACACGGTGGTCGATACAGGAGATCGAGCCATGCCTGATAAAGAGATCGACCGAGAGGTGGCTGAGCAATTGTCGGCGCTGGTCGACGGGGAGCTTGGTAAGGACGAGCGTACGTTCCTGCTCAAGCGCTTGGGTCATGACGAGGCCGCGCGTGCCCGGCTCGGACGGTATTACATGATTCGCGACGCGTTGCAGCGGAATCTGCCGGCCCAGCAGGTCGACGGCCTCGCCGACCGGGTGCGCGAGGCGGTGGCCGCCGAGGGTGAGCATAGAAAGCGCAGCCACCGTGGTTGGGCGCGCCCGGCCATGGGTACTGCTCTGGCCGGCGCGGTAGCCGCGTTGACAGTGACCTGGTGGCAGGGGCAAGCGCCTGTCGGGATGCAAGATCCGATGTCGGGAGAGACGGTTTCGGCACCGGCCGGCATTCCCGACTCCGTGATCGACTTTCCGTCCGTGGAACGCTTTACCGCCGGCGCCCGCGAGAGTCTGTTGCCGGCTGCGGCGGGTCGCGGCGCATCGGCGCCCGCCGTGCAGGAGTTCATTGTCCCGGAGCCGATGCACCAGCAGTGGGATACCGTGGGGATGGATGAACTCTCCCCACGGTTGCGCGAACTGATGGTGGATCACGCTGAACACGCGGCATCCGGTGGCATTGGCGGCATGCTGGACTACATTCGGTTCGCGGGCCATGCCGAAGGAGAGTAACCGCTCACGGTTCGTATGGGCGCTGCTGCTCGTTGGAGTGGCCGCCGTTTACGGGGGCGGCAACGCGGTCGCGCAAGACGATGAGGCGCGCGCCCTCCTGCAGCAGATGGGCGAAGCGTTGCGTGAACATTCCTACGACGGGACGTTCGTCTACACTCGTGACGGCCTGATAGAGACCTTGCGGATTGTCCGTAGCGCCGATGGCGAGGGGGCGCAGGAGCGGATCTACACGCTGAGCGGCAGGGCGTGGGAGCTCTTCCGCGGTAACGATAAGGCCCTCGCGGTAGTGGCTGAAAGGGGTATCTCCGGTGAGCCGGCATATTTTCCGATAATGGCCGGCATGGCGTTTCGCCGCGGCAATCCGCGAGTGGCTGAGGAGATCGGCAGCCACTACGCGGTGGAACTGCTCGGTGAGGACCGGGTGGCCGACCGCGCCGCCTGGGTCGTCGCCATCGAACCCGCCGACCGGCTGCGGTACGCGCGCCGTTTTTGGATCGATCAAGAGAGCTATCTGCCCTTGCAGGCCCAGGTCCGGGACGGTGGCAAGGTAGTCGAACGTCTGCTGTGTACCCGCATTGAGATCGACGGATCGGCGGTCGAGGTGTTTCTGGAACCCGAAGCGGGCGCTTCGGCTGTTATTCAGGAGCAGTTGGATCGGGGCGCCGGTTCGATTGAGAGCGGAGCGACCCGGTGGCATGTGGTGGAGCTGCCCGCCGGGTTCCAGTTGGCGCTGGAGGGGAAATTCCGGCTCCAGTCGGCGGAGGGCGGTGGTCCGGGGCCGGCTGTCGAGCACCTGCTGTACAGCGACGGTTTGGCCAATGTCTCGGTCTATGTGGTCAGCGGTACTGAAGCGCACCGGGGACGCATGCGAGTGGGGGCGTTACATGCCGCTGAACTGCCGATCGATGGCTATCAGGTCACGGTGGTCGGTGATGTTCCGGCCGAGACCGTAGAGAGCTTTGTCCATGGTGTGCGCAAGCGGTGAACGGCCGGCGGTGCCGATAGTGGAGCGGGAGGCTACGGTTGTAGAAGCCGTTTCGGGGGCGGTTCGGGTACATGTTGCCCCGGGGTGTAACAGTGGAGCGGCGGGTTGCTCCTGCGGACTTGGGCTTTTGGCGAAGCGCCCGACCGATCACCGCCTGTTAGCGGCTCAGGGCGCTCCGGCGGCGGCCGGAGATAGGGTAACGCTTCGGTTGGCGGCGGGCGATCTGCTGCGAAGCGCGGCCGTGGCGTACCTAGTGCCTTTGGTGATCTTTCTCGGCGCCGTGCTGGCGGCTGGCTCGGTTACCGGTGGTTCCGACGCGACAGTGGCTGCGGCCGGCGTCGCGGGTCTTTTCGCTGGATTCATTTTGGCGCGATACGTTGCCAAGTTTTGGAGTGTTTCATGTATAGACGTCTCTCTTTCTCCACGGGATGGCCGATCGCGGTAGCGGCGCTTCTGGTGCTGCTTGCCGGCGATGCGGTCGCTTCTCAGCGGGGGTTGCCGGACTTTACGGAGCTGGTGCGTGAGAACAGCCCGGCCGTGGTCAATATCAGCACGCGGCAGGATATGCAGGAGCGCAGCGACGCACCCGGTCCGCACGGGTTTGAGCAACAGGACGAGTTCGGCAGCGATCCATTCCAGGACTTTTTGGATCGGTTTCTGGGGGATGAGCGGGGCGGGCCTCCCGGACCGGGGCCGTTCGGCCATGAGGGGCGCTCGTTGGGCTCCGGGTTTATCGTCAGTCAAGACGGCTATGTATTGACCAACCAGCACGTAGTGGCCAACGCCGACGAAATCATCGTCCGCTTGGCCGACGGGCGCGAGTACGAGGCCGAGATGGTCGGCGCCGACGAGCGCAGCGATGTGGCGGTATTGAAGATCGATGCCGATGAGTTGCCTATTGTCACCATCGGCAGTGCCGATGCCCTGGAAGTGGGCGAGTGGGTGCTGGCGATCGGTTCGCCGTTCGGCTTCGAGCACTCGGCCACCGCCGGCATCATCTCCGCCAAGGGGCGTTCGCTGCCTCACGGCAGCTATGTCCCGTATATCCAAACCGACGTGGCGATCAATCCCGGAAACTCCGGTGGTCCGCTGTTCAATCTGGATGGCGAGGTGGTGGGTATCAACGCCCAAATCTTCAGCCGTACTGGCGGGTTCATGGGGGTGTCGTTCACCATTCCCATCGGGTTGGCGGTGGATGTAGCTGATCAACTGCGGGAGAAGGGGTATGTCAGCCGGGGCTGGCTCGGCGTGATGATCCAGGACGTAACGCGGGAGTTGGCCCAAGGGTTCGGCCTGGATCGCCCGACGGGCGCGTTGGTGAGCCAGGTAGTGGTGGACAGCCCGGCCGCCGCGGCCGGCTTTCGGAGCGGCGACGTCGTTCTGGAGTTCGACGGCCGGAGAGTGGACAGCTCCTCGAGCCTGCCGCCGATCGTCGGCCGGACCGAGGTCGGCCGGACTGTCGAAGTAGTGATCCTGCGGGACGGCGAGCGCCGCACGCTCGATGTGACCATCGACGAGCTGCCCGAGGACGATCGGATCTCTCGGAGAGATGAGCCCCCCGCGCTGGCCGAGCCGGAAGAGGGGCTGTTGCCTGAGCTTGGGCTACGGCTCAAGCCGTTGGATCGCGACGCTCGTGAGGCCCTCCGGTTGCCGGAAGAGGAAGGCGGCATGGTGGTGGAGGATGTCCGGGAAGGCGCCGCCGCGGCGGCTGGAATCCGGCCTGGGGATGTAATCGTGAATGTGGCGCGGCGGGCGGTTCACAGCGTGGAGCAGTTGAGCGAGATCCTGGAGGCGCTCCCGTCCGGCGAAACCGTGCCGGTGCTGGTCATTCGCCGGGGGAATCCCAGCTTTCTCGCGCTGACCATGCCTTAAGCCTCCAAACCCGCTAGAATACGTGCGCCGTCCCGCAAGGGGCGGCGCTCTTTTTTTGTGCGCCAAACGGCGCAGGCCACCGCCGAGACTCGGGTAAAGCATGGAGCGAATCCGCAACTTTTCGATCATCGCCCATATCGATCACGGCAAGTCGACGCTCGCCGATCGATTCATCCAGATCGCGGGCACGCTCACCGAACGGGAGATGAGTGAACAGGTCCTTGATTCGATGGATCTGGAGCGTGAGCGCGGGATCACGATCAAGGCGCAGTGCGTCTCTCTGGAGTATCGCGCTCGGGACGGCGTGACGTACGAACTCAATTTTATCGACACGCCCGGCCACGTCGACTTCTCCTATGAGGTCTCCCGCTCCCTCGCCGCCTGCGAGGGAGCGTTGTTGGTTGTCGACGCCTCGCAGGGTGTCGAGGCGCAGAGCGTGGCCAACTGCTATACGGCGGTCGAGCAAGGGCTCGAGGTTATCCCGGTACTGAATAAGATCGATCTGCCATCGGCGGACCCGGAACGTGTTATCCACCAGATCGAAGAGATCATCGGCCTCGACGGCACCGACACCCTCATGGTCAGCGCCAAGACCGGAGAGGGCGTGCCCGAACTGCTGGAGGCGTTGATCGAGCGGGTGCCTCCGCCGTCCGGGAACCTCGACGCGCCCCTCAAGGCGTTGATTATGGACTCCTGGTTCGATAACTATCTCGGCGTGGTGACCCTGACCAGGGTCTTCGACGGCGAGTTGCGGCGCGGTGACCGGATCCGGGTCATGGCCACCGGCCGTGAGTTCCAAGTCGACGAGTTGGGCATCTTTACCCCCAAGCGCACCCCGCGGAATCGTCTCCTGCCCGGACAGGTTGGCTACGTGGTGGCGGGGTTCAAGGATATCGACGGCGCGCCGGTCGGGGCGACATTGACCCGCGTCGCCGAGCCGGCCGCCGAGCCGGTGCCCGGCTTCAAAGAGGTGCAGCCGCGCGTCTTTTCCGGGCTCTTTCCGACCAGTTCGGAGGATTTTGAGGCGCTGCGCACGGCGCTAGGCAAGCTTCGGCTCAACGACGCCTCGCTCCACTTCGAGCCCGAGAACTCCCACGCCCTCGGTTTCGGCTTCCGGTGCGGGTTTCTCGGCATGCTCCATATGGAGATCGTGCAGGAGCGGTTGGAACGGGAGTACGGCCTCGATTTGGTGACCACGGCGCCTACCGTGGTCCACCACGTCACCACGACGGACGGCGATGAGCTCACCGTCGACAATCCATCGGACCTGCCGCCCAACGGGCGCATCGCCGAGATCCGGGAGCCGATCATTGAGGCCGGCATCCTCGTGCCGCAGGAGTATGTCGGCAATGTGTTGGCGCTGTGCGAGGAGAAGCGCGGCGTTCAAAAAGAGATGCAGTACATCGGGAGTCAGCTCTCGCTGGTCTATGAGCTGCCCATGAGCGAAGTGGTGCTCGATTTCTTCGACCGTTTGAAATCGGCCTCTCGCGGCTTCGCTTCTTTCGATTACGAGTTGAAACGGTTTCAGGCCGACGACTTGGTAAAGCTCGATGTGCTAATTAACGGGGAGGCAGTCGACGCCTTGTCGATTATCGTCCACCGGGCTAATGCGTTCAGCCGTGGACGCGATCTGGTCGAGCGTCTCAAGGAGATCATCCCGCGGCAGATGTTCGAAGTGGCCATTCAGGCCGCCATCGGATCACAGATCATCGCGCGTAGCACCGTGAAGGCCATGCGCAAGAACGTCACGGCCAAGTGCTACGGCGGCGACGTAAGCCGCAAACGCAAGCTTTTGGAGAAGCAGAAGGCGGGTAAGAAGCGCATGAAACAGATTGGCAGGGTGGAACTCCCGCAGGAGGCCTTTCTCGCCGTATTGCGCGTTGACGATAGCAAGGACTGAATCCGATGGACTTCGAACTGCTGCTCGTTATTCTGACACTACTCACCGGCATTGTCTGGGTATGGGACCGTTGGTTGCGCCGCAAGGACGAAGAGCGGGACGGTGAGGATCCGTGGTATATCGATCTGCCACGTTCACTCTTCCCGATTATCCTGATCGTCCTAGTAATTCGTTCCTTTGTGGCGGAACCGTTCCGCATCCCGTCCGGTTCGATGCTGCCGACCCTTCAGGCGGGGGACTTCATCCTGGTGAACAAGTTCTCCTACGGGGTGCGCCTTCCGGTCTTGCGCACCCGATTTCTCGGCGGCGCCACCCCGGAGCGGGGCGATGTCGCGGTTTTCCGCTATCCGGTCGATCCGACCCAGGACTATATCAAGCGGATTGTCGGCCTTCCCGGCGATGAAATCCGGTATGAGAATCGGCAGTTGTTTATCAATGGCGTCCCGGCGGAGCAGGAGTTGGTGGGGCGGTACGACGGGCTCGATGCCGACGGGACGGCGGAACTCTTTCGTGAACGGCTGGAAGACGCGGCCTACGAGATTTTGATTCACCCTAACTCGCCGGGCGGTTATTTCTCCTATAACGTGCCCGAGGGGCAATACTTCGTGCTCGGTGATAACCGCGACCGCAGCGCCGACAGCCGGATGTGGGGGGCGGTGGGAGATGAGCTTCTCGCCGGTCGGGCATTCATGATCTGGATGAGTTGGGATTCCCGCCGCAACCGGGTTGCGTGGGACCGGATCGGCGACAGAATCGAGTAGTGGCGATGAGTGATCTCGACCAGTTGCAGGAGCGGCTCGACTATCGCTTTCGCGACCTGAATCTGTTGGAGAACGCGTTGACCCATCGCAGCGCCGACGGGCCGCACAATGAACGGATGGAGTTTCTGGGCGATGCGGTCCTGAATTTCGTCATCGCCCACGAGGTGTACAAACGGCGGCCGGAAGAGAGCGAGGGCACTTTGTCGCGGCTGCGGGCCAGCCTGGTCAACCGGAGCAGCCTGGCCGCCATTGCTCGGGCGCTCGACCTGGGCATGCACCTGCGGTTGGGCGGCGGCGAGAAGAAGAGCGGCGGCCAGCGGCGAGAATCGATCCTGGCGGACGCCATGGAGGCGGTCTTCGGCGCCATCTATCTCGACAGCGACTACCCGACAGTGGCGTCGGTGATTACGGCGCTCTACCGCTCCCGACTCGACACCCTTCCTGCCGATTCCGCCCCCAAAGATCCGAAGACACGGCTCCAGGAGGCGCTGCAGTCGAATCGCCGGCCGTTGCCCGCCTACCGGGTCATCTCCGTCACTGGCAAGGCCCACCGGCAGACCTTCCGGGTGGAGTGCGCTGTGCGCGACGGGAGCGAGACCGCCGTCGCCGAGGCGAGCAGCCGCCGCCAGGCGGAGCAACGCGCCGCCGAGGCGATGCTGATCGAGATCGGAATCGAAACCCGCTCCGGCGAGCATACGGAATGAACGCCCCGGAGATGCTGCAACACAGCGGGTTGTGCGCTCTGGTGGGGCGCCCCAATGTCGGCAAGTCGACCTTGCTCAACGCCTTGTTGGGCGAGAAGGTAAGCATCGTCACCCGCAGGGCGCAGACGACCCGCCACCGTATTCTCGGCGTCGCTCACCGCGGGGAGACCCAGATCGTCTTCGTCGACACGCCCGGCATCCACCAGGGGGCGCGCAAGGCCCTCAACCGCCGTTTGAATCACGCCGCGCTCAGCGCGCTCGCCGATGTCGATGTGGCGGTGATGGTCACCCGGGAGTTGCAGTGGACCGAGGAAGATCAGGC
>SKJZ01000252.1 GCA_007121755.1 Halorhodospira sp.
GACGCCGTAAATCCGTCCCTGGAGGCTTGACGGCCGCCGTCCAGGCGGCCGACACCCTGAACGGGAGCCCCCGCCCCCCGGCGCCCACCAGCGCAACCGTCACTGTCGTTGTTGAACGAGAACCAAGCGTCGGGGTCGTCGCGGACCGTCAGCGGGCGGGTCAGGGCCGCCGGTTCGGCGCCGTCGAGGAAGAGGTGGCGGGGCTCCATATAGTGGAGCCGGTAGCCGCGCCTCTGAGCCTCGAGCAACAGCGCGAGGGTGGAGTCCTTTTGCGGCTTAATGGCGTCGATGGGGTCCATGACGACGCCCAGTTGACGAGTGACAGGCACAGGCTTGACTCTTAACCCCTATAGGAATTGGCATTCTAGCGGAAGAATGTGCTAGATACAGGCGCATTGGTCGGGATCGAAAGAGAGGGATGATCGTGTCCGAGCTTGACGAGGACCGTGACGGGGCGGCCACCACGATCATGGTGGTGGACGATAGCGAGAACATCCGCCGGAGCGCGGAGAGTCTTTTGTCTCCCGAAGGCTACCATGTGGTCACTGCCGCTGACGGCTTCGAGGCCTTGGCCGGCGCGGTCGAGCACCGTCCCGCGCTGATCTTTCTCGACTCAGCCATGCCGCGCCTCGATGGCTACCAGACCTGCGCGCTGATCAAGAATCACGAGCTGTTTCAGTCCACCCCGGTGGTTATCCTGACCAGCCGGGACAGCCTTTTCGACCGCGCGCGGGGGCGCATTGTCGGTTCCGAGGCCTACTTGATGAAGCCCTTTTCCAAGGCGGATCTCATGGAGGTTGTCGAACAGACGATAGGGCGGGGCGAGGCCCTGTGAACCGGCGGGCGCTCATGCGCCTCCTGCCCGAGTTTTCACGCGCCGCAAGGCGGGCCGCCGAGGCGGTGAGGGCGGCGCGGGACGGGCAGCCGGATCGCTTCCGGGAAGGGCTGGATACGATCCGCCGGATCCGTGGCGGCCTGGCCTTTCTGGACGACCCTTGCCTGAGGCGCCTCGGTGAGGAGGTATGGGTCGCGTCCTCCGGCCTTCAGCCGGAGGCGTTGGGCGGCCCAGTGGACGCGGCCGTGGCCGATGTGCTGCAGCGGCTTCCCGGCGTTTTCGAGGCGTTGGCGCACGGGCAGAGGGGGTGTCCGGCGTCATTGGTCGCGGCCGTGAATGTCTTGCGTCTGGCGCGCAACGCGCCCTGCGCGGATGAACTCTCTCTTCTCCGTCACAGTGTCGACCCCGGTGTTCCCGCCGATTGCTCAGCGTGCGCCGAGGCCGCCCGCCGGCTGCGTCCGGTCTATCAGCGCGGACTGCTCTCTCTGCTTCTGGGCAGCGACGAAGACGGCCTGACGGCGATGCGGCAGGCGGTGGATGAGTTGGCCACCATCGGTGGTGATTCCGCCGCCGGGGCGTTGTGGTGGCTCGCCGGCGCATTGCTGGAGGCGGAGGCCGACGGCGGGCTGATTATCGACCGGCCCCAGAAATTGGCGTTGGCCCGGTTGGATCGTGAGTTGCGCCGCGAGATCGCCAATGGGAGCGGAGAGGAGCCGCCGCCGCCCGCATTAATCAACGCGCTGCTCAGCCAGGTGGCCGGTGTCCACCCGTTGAGCAAGAGGGTGCGCACGGCCCAACGCCTAGCGGCGGCGTATCCGGAGCATGTGGCGGTCCGGATGGCGGCGCGCGGGGACAGCGCTCACCACGATCCGGAAGCCGTGGGCGTCGATCTCGACGCGGCACGTCGAGGATTGGAAGGGCTCTATCAAAGCGGTGTCGCCTCTGCGGAGGTGGTGAACGAGATCCACTTCGCTTTGAACCGGGTCGCCGAGGGATTGCGGTTCGCCGGTCTGGAGGAAGCCCGCCGGGGGTTGCAGGTCGCTGTCCAGGCCTTGCCGGGAGGGGACGGGGATACGGTGGATGGTGAATCGATCCCCGCGGATATGTTGGAGACGGCGGCCTTGGGGGTGCTCCATGCGGAGGCCGCGCTGGACGCGGTGGAGCGCGCCAGCGCGCAACGCCCGCCGGGTCCGGAAGACGGTCTCCAACGAGTGATGGGCCGGGTCGAATACCAGCGCGGGATCGACGGCTTGCTCGACGCCGCCTGCGTGGAGCTCCTGGAATTGGAGTCAGTGGTGGAGGCCTGGTTGCAGGGCCGTGGCAACGGGCATGTGCCGCCGGAGCCCGGCGGGTGCCTGGAGGCGGTGGCCGGGGCGGCGCGGATCGGCGGACTGAACGATGTCGACAGCGGCGCCGCGAGTCTGCGGGAGGCGTGGAAGGCGCTTGACCGGCTGGTGGAGGGAGGCGGCGCCATTACCGAGGCCATGGCCGTAGAGCTCGCGTCGGCGGTGGTCTTGCTCGAACAGTACCTGGTGGAGTGCCGCCACGAGGGGGTGGCCGGGGCCGATAGGGAACTGCTCCGCCAGTCGCGGGAGGCGGTGGACCGGCTTCACGGATTGATCGCCCAAGCGGATGCCGCGGCCGAAACATTGCCGCCGGCAGGCGTTGACGAAGCAACGTGGCCGCCCGGCGCCGACGAGACGTCGTGGCCGGATACCGCGGAACCGGAGGCGGCCGCTGTCACGGAAACCGCGCCGGCTGGGGATGAAGAGCCGGCGTTGGACGAGATCCTGCTACCCGGCGAAGCGGACGGCGAATCAGCGGAAGGGTACTGGGAGAAGGCGCGCCGCGTCCTGGGCGCGGTCCGGGAAGACTTGGTGCTTTGGCAGGAGGGGGAGGCGACCGCCCTGGACCGGATGCGTGGCAGCGTGGAGGCGCTGAAGGGAGAGGCGTTGGAGGAGGGGCACCACGAGTTCGCGGCCTGTTGCCACAAACTGGAGTTGGAGCTTGAGAGCGAGCCCGACGAAGAGCTGCTCGAAGCCGACCACGTCGACCGGGTCTATTCCGCGTTATTCGAGGTGGAGATGGCCCTGCCCGACGACACCGAGGTCACCTTACTGGATGAGTTGGAACTCGATCTCGAGTTGGACCCGGATCTTGAGTTGGAGCAGGGCGAAGAAGAGAACGAAGACGGGGACGAAGGCGAACAAGCGGAGAGGGAGGAGACGGAAGAGGGCGGCCAGTGGGACGAGGTGTGGGCGGGGTTGTGGGATGAAACGGAACCGCCCGAGGGGAGCGAGGAGCCCTTCCACCTGGCCGAGGGCGAGGCACAGGAGATCCTCGGACAGGCGGTGGACGCGGAGATCGACCAACTGGAAACGGCCGGTGCTGAGGATTCCACCACGCAGTGGGAGCCCATGCTCCAACGAGTGGTGGAGCAGACGGCCGAGGCGTGCGGGCGGGACGCCGAGTTGGTAATGACCGGAATGGAAGCGGAGCCGCCGGCCGAGATACTTGAGGGGTTGGCGGAGCCGCTGGAGGAGTTGGTCGGCCACGCTGTCGCCCGCGGGATCGAGCCGCCGGAGGAACGCCACGAGGCGGGAAAACCGGAGAGTGGCCGGGTGCATGTAGACGTCCATCGGGCCGGTGACGACTGGGTGGTCGTGGTGGCCGACGATGGCGCCGGGTTGGATGGCGAGGGGGCGGAGATTGCCGCGTTGGCGGAGAAGGTGCGGGGGTTGGGGGGGGAGTTTCAGGTGGATAGTGAGCCGGGGGCCGGCAACACTTTTACCATCCGCATCCCCGTAACTACGCTCTCTCAAGAGCCAGAGCCGGCTCGGATCCTGGTGGTGGACGACTCCCGGACGTTGAGCAAAATCGCCGGCCGCCTGCTCGCGTCGGAGGGCCTGCAGTCGGTAACGGCCGCCGATCCCGGTTCCGCGCTGCGGCGGGTGGCGGCGGAAAGCCCGGCCGTGATTGTCGTCGATCTGGAGCTGCCCGGAATCGACACCGTCGAGCTTACCCGGCGCCTACAAGAGGCAGCTCCCCCCGATACTCCGCTGGTCGCCGTGACGACTCAGGAGGGCGATCGCGAAAGGCTGGAGGAGGCCGGCGTGAAGGTGGCCGGTATCGTCTCCGACCGCTACGACTACGGCCAACTGGTTCCGGTGGTCCGGAGCGCCGTGGCGGGGCGAGGCTAAATCTCGCCCGCGGCGCTCTGCAGCAGGGCCAAAGCCACAATCGCCGCGGTTTCGGTGCGCAGGATGCGGGGGCCGGCGCCGATTGCGGTGAAGCCGCGGGCCAGCGCGGTCTCAACCTCCGCGGCGCTCAACCCCCCTTCCGGACCGATTAGCAGCGCGGTGGGGGATGAAGGCCGTACCACGCCGAGCCTCTGTTCGCCGCCGGGTTCCAGGATCAGCCGGGAAGCGCAGGACTCCATCGGTTCCCAAGCATCCGCCAGCGGTATCGGTGTGGCCACTTCCGGTACGGTGTTGCGTCCACACTGTTCGCAGGCGCTGATAACCACGGCCTGCCAGTGGCGCCGGCGGCGTTCCGCCCGTTCCGGGTCGTTGAGCCTGACCACCGTCCGTTCGGAGAGTACGGGTACAATGCGGGCGGCTCCGAGTTCAGTCGCCTTCTCCACCGCCATGTCCATCCGGTCTCCCTTGCCCACGGCTTGATAGAGGTGGACGGCGACGGGGGGCTCTCTCTCTACCGGATCGTGGGGACCGACCTCGACAGTGATCCGGCGGCGGCCCGCCGAGGTGATCCGGCTGAGATGTTCTCCACCTTCGCCGTCGAACAGAATCAGGGGCTGTTCGGGCGAGAGGCGTAACGCCCGGGCGTGGGCGGCCGAAGCCGGCGGCAGTTCGATACTCGAGCCGGCGGCGAGCGGCCCTGGAACGTGGAAGCGTGGGTGCATGATCTATATAAGGTAAGTAAACTTGCCGACCCCGAAAACAGCGGAACCAACAGAGCGATAACAGAGCCATGAATCTCGATCGTATCAAGTCCGGCGAAGACGTTCCCAACGACTTCAATGTCATTATCGAAGTTCCCTCGCACAGCGATCCCGTCAAATACGAAATGGATAAAGAGACGGGGGCCATGTTCGTCGATCGCTTCATGAGCACCGCCATGCACTACCCTTACAACTATGGGTACATCCCCCGCACTCTGTCGCCGGACGGCGATCCGGTGGATGTCATGGTCATCACTCCGGTGCCGCTGATTACCGGATCGGTGGTGCGCTGCCGTCCGGTCGGGGTGCTGAAGATGACCGACGAGGCCGGCGATGATGCCAAGGTGCTCGCTGTCCCGATCGATAAGGTTTGCTCATTGTATAGCAAGATCAAAGACTTCCGTGATCTTCACGACAAGGAGTTGCAGCAGCTTGCCCACTTCTTCGAGCACTATAAAGACCTTGACGAGGGGAAGTGGGTCCGGGTCGCTGGTTGGGGCGGCGTGGATGAGGCCAAGGAGGAGATCCTGGGCGGCGTCAAGATGTACGTCGAAGCCGCGGATAAGCCGAACTTCTAAGCGCGCCGGAGAACGCTATGACCGCTAGTGAGAAGCCGTGGGTCCGGCGGATGCCGGATGAGCAGTTTGCGCGGATGCGCGACATCCTCGCCGCACCGAGTCCGATCGGCCTGGAAGGGGCGATGACTTTCGGCGTCTTGAAGCCGTACTTCGAATCATTCGCCTCTCAAGGTTGGGCGGTCCATCAGTTCCAGGGACACGCCGGGATCGTTCTCGACACCCATCCGGGCGACGATGAGCGCTTCAAGGCGATGGTGGTGGGCCACGCCGACAAGATCCGGATGCAGGTGCGCCATATCGGCGACGACGGCAAGGTCTGGATTGACAGTGACTCCTTCCTGCCGATGACCCTGATCGGCCACGAGGTGGTGATCTTCAGCGAGGATCCCGAGGCGCCCGGTAGCTATCGCCGCCTGGAGGGCGGCACGGTCGAGGCCCTGGGTGCCATCCACTTTGCCGAACAGCCGCTGCGCACCGGCGAAAAGGGGATCAAGAAGGAGCAACTCTTCGTTGAATTGCAGATCCACGGCAAGAACAAGAAGCGGCAGGTGGAGAAGCTGGGAGTGCGCCCGGGCGACTCCGTTATCCTGAATCGACCCATCCGTCGCGGTTTCGGCCCCGACACCTTCTACGGTGCCTACCTCGATAACGGGCTTGGCTGTTTCACCACCGCCGAGGCAGCGCGGCTCATCGCCGAGGCCGGCGGCCCGGACAACGTGCGCATGCTTTTTGCCATTGCCACCTACGAGGAGATCGGCCGTTTCGGTAGCCGGGTGCTCGCCGGCGAGTTGCGGCCCGACGCCATCATCGCCGTCGACGTCAACCACGACTATGTGGCGGCGCCGGGGGTCGGTGACAAGCGGTTCAGTCCGCTGGAGATGGGGAAGGGGTTTACGGTGACCACCGGATCAGTGGCCAGCGAACAACTTAACAGCCTGATTCAGCAGGTCGCCCGGGAGCGAGAAATCCCGTGTCAGCGTGACGTCCGTGGCGCCGACACCGGTACGGACGGCATGGCCGGCGTACTGGCCGGCGTCGATTGCGTGGCGGCCTCGGTGGGCTTCCCGATCCGCAATATGCATACCATCTCGGAGGCGGGCCATACGGGGGACGTGCTGGCGGCCGTTCACGCCGTCGCCGGCACGTTGCAGGCCTTGGACGCTCGGGACGACGGCCGCGGCTCATTGCGCCGCCACTTCCGGGACCACCACCCGCGCCTGGATCAAGCCTCTCCGTTGGGCCACCAGGGCGGGCAGGAGGAAAAGGAGAGCAAGGGGAAGAAGTAGAGATGGAGTGGCCGTGGTATCGCCCGATGGCGCGTTGGTGAAGTTGCCGGTCCCGACTTGATCGACATGACCCAGGGCGTGCTTTTCGACCAGTGCGTGTATTCTCCATTTCATGGCTATTCGCCCGCTCCTCTCCATTGTGATCCGCCCCCGTGCCACCCTCCGGAACCTGGCCGCGGCGCCGGCCCCGGCGTGGCCGGTCGCCTTGCTGCGGTGGACGCTGCCGCTGATTGTCGCCAGCGTGGTGGTGAGCCAGGCGCTCTACCAGGTGATCCCCACCGGCCTGCCGCCGGAGGCGCTCCCCGACCCGCTGGGGTTCGCCGTCTACAGCGCGCTGCTGATGGCTCTGGGGACGGGGTTCTTGGCCCTCGCCGCCCACCACCTGGCGGAACTCTTCCAGGGACGCGGCGACTTCGACCGCGCCCTCCAGGCGGCGACAGTGGGCCTAGTGCCGGCGTGGGTGGGAAACGTGGCGGCGGCCTTTCCGTGGCCGTGGGGGAACGGGATCGGACTGGTGCTGATCGGCTACAGCGTGGCGCTGCTCTACGCCGCTTTCGGA
>SKJZ01000046.1 GCA_007121755.1 Halorhodospira sp.
CCGCCGGACGCGACATCGAGGCCGTCGGTCCGGGCGGCCATGTGGCGGACGACGGCCGGCATCGGGTTGGCCTTGACGGCGTAGTGGAGGTGGAGCTTCGCGGGGAGCCGCGCGCGCAGTTCGGCGATGCGGGCGTCGATCATCCGCCGGTCGTAGGCGAAGAACGGCGTGCCTCCGGCCCGCCCGGCCAACTCCGCCAGCGAGTGTCCGCCCACTTCCAGCTCTCCGCCGGAGACCTTGAAGTGCTCCATGCACGGCAGGTCGGCGATACGGGAGTTCATGACGCTCTCTCCGGGTCGGCGAAGTGATCGGCGTAGGCGGCCTTCAGTCCGGCGCGGTCGATCTTGCCGTTGGCGTTTCTCGGCAGCGGCCCGGCGCGGCCGATGATGTGCGCCGGCACCATGAAGGCGGGTAGGCGCCGCCGGCACCGTTCCAGCAAGGCAGCGGTATCGGGCGCGGCGCCCCCGGTGCCGGCGGCGATGACGATGATGGCCTCCCCGAGCCGCGGGTGCGGCGCGCCGACGGCCGCCACCTCCGCCACGCCCGGCGCGCTGTCCAGCTCCTCTTCGACCTCCTGCGGGCTGACCCGGTAGCCGGAGGTTTTGATCATCTCGTCGCGGCGGCCGATGAAGTAGAGGTAGCCGTCGCTGTCTCGGCGGACGGTATCCCCCGACCAGACCGCCGGCGGGGCGATGGGCAGCTCCTTGCGGTGGCCCGGCGCGGGCCGGAAGCGCCGGGCGGTGGCCTCCGGCGCGTTCCAGTACCCCATGCTGACCAGGGGGCCCCGGTGGACCAGTTCGCCCGGCTCGTCCGGGGCGCACGGCGAGCCGTCCTCGCAAACCACGGCGATGTCGGCGTTGGGGATCGGCTTGCCGATCGAGCCCGGCCGCCGGTCGATCTCGGCGGGCGGCAGGTAGGTGGAGCGGAACGCTTCGGTCAGCCCGTACATCAGGAAGACATCGGTCGCCGGGAGGCGGGCGCGCAGCGCGTCGAGGGCCGGTGCCGGCATGGCGCCGCCCGAGTTGGTGATGTAGCGCAGGCTCTCGGCCGCGGTGGGCGGCCACTCCAGCCCGGCCAGTTCGATCCACAGCGGCGGCACCGCGGCGAGGCCGGTGATCCGGTGCCGCGCCACGGCGCGGACGATGTCGCGGGCGAGCAGGTGGTTGAGCAGCACCACCTCGGCGCCGACGCGAAACGCAGTGGTCAACTGGCTGAAGCCGTAGTCGAAGCTCAGCGGGAGCACGCCGAGGAGGCGGTCGTGGCGGGTGTTGCCCAGGTACGAAGTGACGCTCTCGGCCCCGGCCACCAGGTTGCGGTGGGAGAGCACCACGCCTTTGGGGCGTCCGGTGCTGCCGGAGGTGTAGAGGATCGCCGCCATGTCGCTGTCGATGCGCCGGGGCGGCGCGCTGGCCGGGCGGTCCGGCGGGTCGCCCCACGGGGCCACCGGGATGCGGCTCTCCGTCTCCCCGCCGCCGTCCACCAGGACCGCCGCGGCGAGATCGGGGCACCCCTCCAGCACGCCGGCGAGATGGGCGCAGCGCGGGGCCGAGGTGACCAGGAGCTTGGCCCCGGAGTCGCGGACGATATGCTCCACCTGGCGCGGCTTCAAGTGGGGGTTGATGGGCACGGCGGCGCCGCCGGCGGCGGCCGCGGCGAAGATGGCGGTAACCGTCTCCGGCCGCTTCTCCAGAAAGACGGCGACCCGGTCGTCGGCGGCGACGCCCAGGGCGCGGAATGCCGAGGCCGCCTCTTCGGTCTCCCGGGCCAGCCGGCCATACTGCCGCCGGTCGTCGCGATGGGTGACGGCCGCGCCATCGGGGTCGCGTTCCGCGGCGGTGAACAGGAGTTCGTGGAGTAGCGCGGGCGAGCGGCTGGTCGTCATGGCTGGAGTCCGGGGCCGGGCGGGTGGATGGTGATTTCGGGTGGGCGTCCGCGGGGGCGGCTGACGGCCACGAAGGGGCGTTGGCCGGTCAACAGGATCTCCAGCGCGCCCATCTGGAGGAAGTAAAGATCACCGACGCGCTGCGCGCCAAGGCGTTGATGGGCGCGCAACGAGTTGGCGTTGAAGGCGGAGATGCGGCTGAGGGTCCACTCCACCCCTTGTCGGCGCAGCCACGCGTTGGCGGCATCCCAGAGGTGGGCGAAGACGAAGCCGCCCCGCGCGTGCGGGAAGACGTAGACATCGACGTCGAGGACGCACCGGGGATCGGCGGGGGGGCGCAGCAGGCAGCGGTGCTCTTCCTCCCGGTGGGCGCCGGAGAGCAGCCGGATGAAGCCCAGCAGGCGCTCCTCGCCGGGTCGGAACGCGCCGAGGCAGTAGGCGTCTTCGTGAAGCCGCCGCTCTTCCGGCCTCCGGTCCGGGCCGGGCCGTCGCCGGGCCAGCGCCGGATCGTCGGGCCGCAGCGGACGAACCACCAGGCTGCGCTCCCGCCCCCGCAACAGCGGCGCCTCCGGGACCGGTTGCGCCATCAGGTGGTAGCGTGCCACCGCCAGGCGCGGATGGACGCTCTGCAGCAGGCAGTTCAGGCCGAGCAGCGCGGCATTGGCCGGGCCGACCTCCCGGTATCGGGAGCGGAGTCGAGCGAGTGGGCCACAAGCGGAGGGCATCGTCTTACGCCAGGGGCAGCAGATCGGCTGGAGAGGGCGGCGTCGTCCGTTTCTCTTGATCGAGGGCGGCCCTGCGGAAGTGGATTTGCGAGCGGCTCTCGCGCCCCCGCGGCAAGGCGTGCTTGGTCATGTCGATCAATTCGCGGGAGAGTTCCGGCAGGCTCTCGAAGCCGTCGGCGTAGATGAGGCGGTGGATGGCCTGGTTCTCCATCTTGGCGCGGGCTTGCCGGATATGGCGCTGGTAGCGGTGCCGGAGCCCCCAGGGCGTCCAGGGGTGCGGACAGGATGAGCGGCAGCCGGCCCGATCCACGGGCATGACGCGGGTGGCGGACCAGTGCCGGTGTGGGGCCAGATCGTGGCAGATCAACGACCCGATTAGGCGCTTGGGATCGGCGAGGTCCACCGGCAGAAAGATCCCCCGCTCCACGATGCGCTCCAGGAACTCTTCACGCAAGGCGTAGAGGCCGGCGCCGAGTCCGCCTTGGGCGTGCAGCAGTTGCCGCAGATAGCGCGCCCTCCGGTCGTCGCCGCCGGGGACGCCGGTGGCCGCCGTGATCCCGGCTTTCTCTTCCATTGTCTCGCGCAGGGCGTCCAGCCCTCCGGGGGCGACGGTCAAACGGCTGTCCACGAAGAGGTGGTGCCGGGCCAGCGGCCGGAGGCCGTAGACATACTGGTTCCAGGCGTTGGACATGTCTTGGTGGGGGATCTCCACTACCCGGTGGGGCGTGTCGCGCCGGGCCGTTGCCTCGCGGACCACTTCAGCGATCCCGGCGTGGCGCGGGCCGTGGGCCACCACCGTGATGAAGGTTGATGGCCACGCCTCGATCGTGCCCAGCAGATCCTCTAGGCGCCGCCCCACCGTGGCGGGCTTGAGATCGGCGAATACGGCGACGCTCCAGGTGAAGGCGCCCAGGGCGCCGCCCTGGTGGGTGCTCTCCCGGGCGGCCCGCGCCGCTTGTAGCAGCGATCGGTACCAACCGGAGCGACCGGAGGGGATCGACTCGAGGTCGATGTCGTAGAGATTGGGGCGGGTAATGGGCGTTACACTTGGCATAGGTATTCGTAGACCGTATCCCGCTCCGGCCAGGCCAGCGGGGGGTGGGTGGAAATCCAGTAAGGGCCGAGAGGCCCGGTGGCGCGGCGGGGCGGGCCGGGCGGCGGCTCCGTTCCGGTGACACCGCGCCAGGCCGCCGCGGGCCGGTTTGCGCCCCGCGGCCCGGTGGCCAGCAACGGCTGGGCAAAGAGGCTCGGGATGCGGGCCTTGGAGCCGGGGTGTCCCCGGAGTTCGATGCGCCAAGTCAGTTGGGCGCGGTTGGTATCGATGGTCAGCCGCATCGACCAGTAATGGCCGGCGAGCCGTGGCGGTTGGAGGGCGGCGCCGCGGCGAAGCCGCCCATTAAACAGGCGCCAGTCGACGGCCTCCCGGAGGCGGGAGATGGCGCCCGCGCCGCGCGGGCGGACGAGGGCCGCCGGCCCGCCGCGGCTGGTCGTTACGACGCCGTCGGGCGTGTGTTCCAGAACGCACTGGTCGGCCCGGATCAAGCCGTACCATGCGCCGTCATGCTCGACCAGCGGCGACCAGCCGGCCAAGGCCGGTTCGGCCGCCAGCTCTGTGAGGGCGATTCGGAGGGGCGGTGGCAGCAGCGGCTCGCCGTCCAGGGTCAGGTGGAACGGCAGGTGGGCCCCCTGACGGAAATCGGCCTCCCGCGCGCCGTAGCCCTGAACCGGCTGCCCGCGGGTACACAGCATCAGATCCCAGCGGCCGGTCCGAATCCGCGCGACACCGGCCTCGGGATCGTGCCGGATGGCGGTCTTGCCGTTGGCGGGGTCGCCGCCGGGCGCCTCTCCGGACGCGGCCGCGCGTCCGGTAGCCGGCCACGCTCCGCCGAGCGGCGCCGGGGCCCGCAAGCGTGGCGCGCCATGGGCCTGCGCCAATAGCAGTCCCGCCGCCCAGGCGTTGTATACGGTCAGTGCCATATAGCCGTCCCAACCGCCGGTCTTCGCGGGCAGGAGCGAGGGGTTGAGCCACAGCAGCCCGTCGTCGCGTTGTTGGCGGGCCAGGCGCCGCTCCAGCGCGCCGCTTAGAGCGGTGCATTGAACTTGGGCCTCCGGCTCCGCCGATGCTTCGGCCAGTCCGCGCAGCACCACCAGCAGCGCGGTATCGCCGAAGAGGGAGTGGGCGCTGCGGCCGAGGCCGCCGCAGTAGCCGTTGCGCTCGTCCGCGATCAAGCCGGTCCAGTCCAACGCCCGCCGGATCTCTTCCTCCAGGGTCGGTTGCGGTGCCTGGCACCAGGCCAGCCAGAGGCAGAGGAGGTACTTCAAGTGGTAGGCGGCGGGCGTAGTGGCGAAGCGTGAGCGGGGCCTGTCCGGGAAGTCGCGGAAGCCGCCGGCCGCGGTGGTCCACCGCCCGGCCATGGCCAGCAGCCGGCGTGCCTCGGTCCGCCGCGCCGCTGTCGAGGTGGCCTCGCCGAGCCGCGTGGCTTGGGCCAACAGGGCCCAGTTGTTCGAGGGGTAGCGGCGCTCCAGCGGGCAGCGGGAGAGTCCGTGCCGCACCAAGGTGCGTCCCCACTTATCCTCCGGCTGCAGGCGGTCGCTCAGGAGTTGCAGCGCCAACCGGTTGAAAGGGGCGTGGCCGTGCCGCTGGGGCGGTTGCTCCACCCAGTAGGCCAAGACCCGGCGCCAGTCTGCCGTGGCCCGCTCTCCCCGGCAGTGCAGCGCCAGGGCCGTGAACGTCTGGGCGTAGTGGTCGAGCGGAGCGGGGCCGCCGGTCACGGCGTCGAAAATGCGCCCCTGGCCGTCCGTGGCCCGCCCCAGGGCGTCGGCCACGGTCTCCGGTCGAAAAGGGCCGGCTACGACAGGGTGGGTGGCGGCGAGCGGTAGTGTCACATTGCCTCCCCGGTGGGTGTGTGGGCGGGTCCGCGAAGCGGCGCGCTGGAGGTGGCCGCGGGTGACGGGGCCGCCGCGTGTTCCGCCAACTCCCGGCGCAGGATGATGGCCGCCGCGATGAACGCGAAGAAGAGGTCAAAGTAAGCCAGGCTCAGGAAGGCGCCGCCAATGAGGAAGGCGATGACCCCCAGACGGAGCGCCCACGCATACTCGGCGATCCACAGGGCGCCGGGTGTTTGCGATGCGCGCTGCTTGAGCCGGGTCAGGCTGAGCAGGGTGAAGGCCACCATGCTGTAGTAGAGAACGAACCCGACCCAGCCGTGCTGGCCCAGGATCTGAAAGTAGATGCTGTGTTCGGCCCGCCGCCCACCGCCCTCTGCGGCCGCCCACGAGATGTAGCTTTCCCATACATTGTCCGGTAGGTTCTGGGTGCCGAAGCCGGAGCCAGTCCACGGGTAATCATTGGCGAGGTTATAGCTGACGCCCCACGCCTGCACGCGGCCCATGGCCGAGGCGTCCTCTTCATACGTTTGCAGGGACTCCCACTGCTCCACCATGCGGTCGGGAAAGGTCAGCCCGACCCCACCGACAACGGCGAAGGCGAGCGCCACGAGCGCCAGCTTGCGGCGCATCTTCAGAAAGAGTAGCGGCGCCAGCGCGAGTAGCGTGATCCACGCCCCGCGGGAGTGGGTGCCGACGATAGCGGCGGTGGTCAGGAAATAGCCTACGTAGAGCGCCTGGCCCGCCCGCGGCGCCCACTGCTGCCACCACGGGGCGAAGAAGGGCAGCTCGAAGCGCCCCTCCCGTACCTGGCGGGCCAGAATCAGCAACAGCGGCAGCACCATGACCATGGCCAGCCCAATGTCGGTGTTGCCGCGGATAAAACTGCCCGGCGGCCCCATAACCATCCCGCCAAACCCCCCTTGCAGGGAGTAGATACCGCCCTTGAAGCCGTAGAAGCCGATGGAGAGGGCGAGGATGGCCATCAGCGCCATGGTCCGCTGTTTGCCGTGGATCAACAGCGGGGCCACCGCGGTCATCAGCATGATCTTCATCACCTTGTCCCATTGGGCGAAGGCGTGGTCCGGCAGCCAGGCGAAGTAGGTGGTGATGGAGAAGTGAACGGCCAGCAGGATCAGTAGGACGCTTTCGGGGGTCACGGGCAGGGCCCGCCGATCCCTGGTCAGCGCCAGCCCCGCGAGGGTGGCTATCCCCGCCGCCATGGCGACCGGCGCCGTAGTCATAAACCCCCAGGCCAGCCGATGCGGGTTCATGAGGCCGACCCAGAACCAGACCCCGACCCCCACCCACGGTTTGGCGAGGATGAGAGGGACGGCCCCGAAGATTAGAATGGCGAAGAGTATGTCACGCATATACGCGCCGCTGTATAGTCAATCCGGATTGCTTGGCATGGACGGTGGCGCTCATGGTTCTTCGCTCGGGGCCGGGTGCCGATGTTCGGTACCGATCGTAGGTAGGCGGGCGGCGCGCTGTATGTGCCTTAGGACACATACGATGGGAGTTCGAAAAACCGGCCGTAGGCGGGGGCGGACCTCCTGGCGGGGGCGTCGGCGGCATGGATGCCGCCGTCGAGCGTACAAGGATGTATTCACAGCGTC
>SKJZ01000007.1 GCA_007121755.1 Halorhodospira sp.
ATTGTCAGGTAGCAGCCATACGGGGACGCCGTGAATCCATCCCTGGAGGCTTCACGGCCGCATCCCTGCGGCCGAGACCCCGTATGGCTGCTACCTGACAATACCTTCCGAAAGGTTAGTACGGCGTCCCTGGATGGGCGCCCCCGCCACCCCGGAGAGCGGTTTATCGAGCTTCTCTTATGTAATGAAATCTCGAAAAAAGGATCGCTGATGTACTACGCCATTGTTTCGGAAGACGTCGAAAACAGCCTGCCGCTGCGCCGCCAAGCGCGGCCCGACCATATCGCCCGGCTGGAAGCGCTCAAGAGTGAAGGACGGCTGCTGCTGGCCGGACCGTTCCCGGCGGTGGACGCGGAAGATCCGGGCGAGGCGGGGTTTCACGGCAGCCTCGTGGTGGCCGAGTTCGACTCCCTGGAAGCTGCGCGGCAGTGGGCCGAGGCCGATCCCTATGTCGCCGCCGGCGTCTACCGCCAAGTCACGGTGCGTCCCTTTAAGGCGGTGCTACCGTAAACCCCGACGACAATCATCGCCGTGCCACCCGGCCACGGCCACCTTGGCAACGACGGAGCCTCTACCATGACCCGCAGTGAACTCATCCGGCAACGCCTCGAAGAGAGCCTGTCCGTCGTCGACCTGGACTTGGAAGACCAAAGCCACCTCCACGCTGGCCACGCCGGCGCGAAGGCTGGCGGCGGCCACTTTCGGCTACGGGTAATCAGCCCCGACTTCGAAGGGCTGGCACGGATCGCCCGCCACCGCCTGATCTACCGCGCCATCGGCGACGCCATGCGCGCCGACACCATTCACGCCCTCTCCATTGAGGCGTTCACACCCTCAGAACGGCAGTGAGATACCGACTGTCGCCGTCCGGTCCTCCGGTCCGTAACGCAACGCCGACAGAGAGACCAACACATTCCACCAGAAGTGGATGGCCACGCTCTCGCCCAGACGGTAGTCGTTACGCTGATGGAGCCAGCCCAAATACGCCCCGTAAACCGTAGCGGCCAGCGGCGCCGCGGATATGCCGTCGCCGCTGTGCGCCAGCCCAAAGACCACCGACGATCCCGCCAACCCCCAAGCCTCGCCGAAAGAGTGGCTGAAGCTGTTGTTCACGACGCCCCGGAAGAACGCCTCCTCGCCTATGGCCACCGCGCCTTGCTGAGGAAATGTCATGGCCGCAATTTCACCGCGGGTAATGGTGTCGTCGGTGGTGGTCACCCAACTGTCTTCAACCGGAATGAAGAGCGTGGAGGCGGCCACGGCGAGCGGCGCCAGCGTCGTCCAACGGGTGAGGTACTCTCCGCGAAACGGCGCCCGGGCGAGGTCGGCCAGCGTATCGGGGGGAGCCGGCGTGCGATACCCCCGATTGCCGAGTTGCATCCGCCGCGTACGATACGCGTCGTAAGAGGAGTAGAAAGCCGTTCCGAGCGCCGCCCGGCCAAAGAGTTCCGCCCGCTCGCTGGCACGGTTGGTCGTAATGACTCGATCGTCGTCGTCGTAGCGGTCGTCGAACTCGATGTAGTCATCGTGTTCGACATAGTAGACAGCAGCGGCCACGCTGGCGGCATAGACGCCGAAGTGGGCCGCGGCCTTGGCCGTCTCGCCGTTAGCGACTTGGCCGATGCCCGGCAGAAACAGGCTGCCGGCGGCGGCCCAACCAGCTTCGGAGGCGCCAGCCGACGGCGGCGCGAACAGCGCCAGCACCGCCACGGCAATCACCCACGCCCCGCGGGCCGCGGCGCCTGGCCCCCGGCCTGTCCGCCCCCGCTGATGATCCGGCCGGTGTATCGTTCCCACCGCTTCGCCGCCCCTTTCGTGCCGATCAAGTCGACGGATAGTAACCCGGATTCGCTTGGTATCGATATTTCCTGATGGTCAATAGCCACTCGTCAATGGCAGTTACGGCTCAGCGGCCTTACAATCTTCCGCCATGACTGCCCTATGGCTATTCCTCGTCCTCGCGGCAGCGCTCGCCAGTGCGGTGGCAGCGCACTACGCCGCCACGCGCAAGGACGGCCCCGTGTCCAAGGCGCGCTCGTTCTCTGAACAGATGCGGGGCGCGGCCATGGCCTTCGCCATCGCCTCTCTACCCGGCTTTTTCAGCGTTCCTGATTCGGAGCTTATGGCCTCGGCCTACACCGCATTAGAGGTGCTCGGCCCAATCTCCGGCGGACTGGGCATCGTGCTGGTGATCTTCGGGGTCAGTACTCTGATGCCGGCCATCAACGCCTACATACGGGAGCGCGAGTTGCGGGCCCAAGAGACGGCACGGGCGTGCAGCGGCATCAACTATCCTGAGACCCCGACCTCAGTGGTCCAGTCGATCAACACCATCGCCCGCCAGTACGACGTGGATGTGGACGTAGAGACCGCGCAGGGGCTGATTAATATTCTGATCGAGACCAAGGAGGGGAAGTACGCCGTCTACCTGCTGCCCAAGGAGCATCTGCGCCGCGGCGGACGCCAAGCCCTCGCCCGCGCCTCGGCCGCCGCCGAGTTACTGGACGCTCTACCGATTCTGTGGTCGGCCCCCAACGGCCCACCCCGCGGTTACCGGGCGTCCGGCCACAAGGCGTACATCCTCGAAGGACGGGCCGAGCACCTGCTGCATTTGATCCGCCGGCTCGACCGCTCCAGCCAGGCGGAGCGCAAACGGGTCGAGGAGAGGAAGCGCCACCGAGCCGCCGCCCGCTCTCACGAGCCGATCCGCTCCAGCATCGACCCCGAGACCGCCCGCTCCCGCCACGACCTGGAAGGGTGGGAGCGGTTCGCGCACCAGGCGCCGCGCCATCCCACCATTCAAGACGTGCTCTATCGACGCACCGAGGGGCGATGCGCCGAGTGCAAAAAGCATGTGCCTGATGAGCGCACTATGAAGGTCGTGGTCACCGACTACGATCACGCCTGCCGCCTTCCGGACAGTATCCGCTTGGTACCCAGGGACAGCGTCGACGATGTACCGGTGAATATGCCCGATTGCGCTCAGTGCCACTACGAGCAACCGGAGTACTTCGAGAGTTGCATCAACCGGATGACCATCGCCCATGAAGTCTGCCCCTCGGAAACGGAAGAGGCGCGCAAGGAAGCCGAGTACGCCTCCATGGAGCGTCGCGCTCAGTTGGCCCGCGAGCATGAAGAGGCCCGCAAGGCCGCCCAAAAGATCTAGCAACGGATGAACACGTGATTGAACAACTACGCAATATCGCCATCGTCGCCCACGTAGACCACGGCAAGACCACCTTGGTGGATCAATTGCTACGCCAGTCGGGAACCCTAGATCGGCGCGCCATTGACGCCGAGCGGGTCATGGACTCGAACGACCAGGAGCGGGAGCGCGGAATCACCATCCTCGCCAAGAACACCGGACTGACCTGGAACGGCTACCGAATCAATATCGTCGATACACCCGGCCACGCGGATTTCGGCGGCGAGGTGGAGCGTGTGCTCTCCATGGTCGATTCGGTCCTGCTGCTGGTCGACGCCGTCGACGGACCGATGCCGCAGACCCGCTTTGTCACTGAAAAGGCGTTCTCCCAAGGGCTCCACCCGATTGTCGTGGTCAACAAGGTGGACCGTCCGGGCGCTCGGCCCGACTGGGTTGTCGATCAGGTATTTGACCTGTTCGACAAATTGGGCGCCACAGAGGAGCAGTTAGACTTTCCGGTGGTCTACGCATCGGCCCTGAACGGCGTCTCGGGGCTCGAACAAGGCGTCTTAGCGGACGATATGACACCGCTCTTCGAGACCATCGCGCAGCGTGTCGCGCCGCCGGACGTCGACGCGGACGGGCCGCTCCAGATGCAGATCTCGGCGCTCGATTACTCATCCTATGTCGGTGTAATCGGTATCGGCCGGATCACGCGCGGGCAGATCCAGCCCAACCGGCCGGTGGCCGTGGTGGGGCGCGACGGCGCCGTCCGCAAAGCGAAGGTTGGACAGGTCATGACGCACCTGGGGTTAGAGCGCGTTGACGCGGAGGCCGCGGACGCCGGCGACATCATCGGCATCACCGGCATTGACGGGCTCTTCATCTCCGATACCGTCTGCGATGCCGATACGCCTGAGGCCCTGCCGCCGCTTACGGTCGACGAGCCGACAGTCACCATGACCTTTCAGGTCAACGACTCTCCGGTCGCCGGCCGGGAGGGCAAGTACGTCACCAGCCGCAACCTGCGGGAGCGGCTGGAGCGCGAATTGGTCCACAACGTGGCGCTGCGTGTCGAGCCGGGCGACTCGCCGGACAAGTTCCGCGTCTCCGGCCGCGGGGAGTTGCACTTATCGGTCCTGATCGAAGGCATGCGGCGGGAGGGCTACGAGTTGGGCGTCTCCCGCCCGGAGGTCATTGTTCGTTATGTGGACGGCGAGCGGCAGGAGCCGTGGGAGTCGCTGGTCGTGGACATCGAAGAACCTCACCAGGGCGGTGTAATGGAGGCCCTTGGCGAACGGGGCGGCCAACTCTTGGATATGCGCCCCGACGGCCGGGGGCGAGTGCGTCTCGACTACTCGATCCCGTCCCGCGGACTGATCGGCTTTCGTAGCCACTTCCTCTCCCTGACCTCGGGCAGCGGTCTGCTGACGAGCCGCTTCGAGCGGTACGCCCCGGTCAAGGACGTCCCGGCCACCCAACGGCGCAACGGCGCGCTCGTCTCCATGGCCGACGGCAAGGCGTTGGGCTATTCGCTGTTCAATCTCCAAGAGCGCGGACAACTTTTTATCGGCCCCGGTGTCCACGTGTACGAAGGAATGGTGGTCGGACTGAACGCCCGTGAGAACGACTTGGCCGTCAATCCGACGAAGGCGAAGAAACTCGATAATATGCGCGCGTCGGGCTCCGACGAGAACATCCAACTCACCCCGCCCCGGCTACTTACGCTGGAGCAGGCGTTGGAGTTGATCGACGACGACGAACTGGTGGAGGTCACCCCCCAAACGCTGCGCATCCGCAAAAAGCTGCTCAAGGAGCACCAACGTAAACGCGCCGCGGGTTGAACCGAGCGCCCCGCCCCCACACCATCTTAGGGAGAGAGTGAAACCCATTAGCTACCCGGAGGAACTGAATGGAGATCGTCGGCGACACCCACAAGGGCCATGTGCGCAGACACAACGAGGACCGCATCGGCTGGGACGAGGCGGCTGGGGTCGCGGTCTTGGCCGACGGCCTGGGTGGCCTGCCCTTTGGAGAAGTAGCCGCAAGACTTGCCGTCGACACCGTTATAACGATTGCGCGCAGCCACCACGGTGACGATCACACTTGGCTTGAGTCGGGAGGCGATCCGGCGGACCTGATTCAACTCGCCAACCGGGCGGTGGTCTCCTACACCGAACGCGACCGGCGCTACGAAGGGATGGGCACCACACTGGCCCTGCTCTGCCTGGCACCCGACGAGGTCGCCGCCGCGCATATTGGTGATTCCCGGATCTACCGGCTGCGGCGCGGCGCTCTGGAGCGCCTGACTAAGGACCATACCCCGGTGCAACGCGCCGTCGACAATGGCGAGATGTCGGAGGCCGAGGCCCGCCACTCGCCGGAGCGCAACGTGGTGGAGAGGGCCCTCGGCGCGGTCACTTGGACCGAACCGGACGTCTCGCGCCACCCCCGTCGCAGCGGCGACCTCTATCTGCTCTGCTCCGATGGCTTGACCAACATGCTCGAAGACCGGGAGATTGCAGCGCTGCTGCAGGAGAAACGGTCGCTGAAGGAGACCGCGCAGGCGCTACTGGTCGCGGCGCTGGAGAGAGGCGGACAGGATAACGTCTCGGTGGTTCTGGTACAGGTCTGACTCGCGGTCACCGCCGTTTCTTTTTGCGGCGCACCCGCGTATGGCGGATCATCCGATCCCGCTGGCGCCGCTGGCGCTCCGACAGTGGGTTGGGGCGGCCCGCGAACGGGTTTTCGGTTGTCCGGTACTCGATACGCACCGGGGTACCGGCCAAATCGAGCGCGTCACGGAAGAAGTTTTCCAGGTAGCGGGTGTACGCCGCCGGAATACGGTCGGTCTGGTTGCCGTGAATGACGATCACCGGCGGATTGTGCCCTCCTTGGTGGGCGTAGCGCAGTTTGATCCGCCGCCCGCGCACCATTGGCGGCTGATGGGAGGCCACTGCCCGCGCGAGTAACTCGTTCAGTTCGGGCGTCGACAGTGTTCGGTGGGCCGCATCGTGGGCCCGCACCACCGAATCCAACAGCAGACCAATCCCGGTGCCGTGGAGCGCGGAGACGAAGTGGCGGCGGGCGAAGCCCAGAAAGACGAAGCGCCGGTCCAGTTCCCGCCGCGCCCGCTGCTTCTCCGACGAGTCAAGCCCGTCCCACTTGTTCATGACCAGCACCAGGGCGCGCCCGGCCTCCACCACCATTCCGGCCAGATGGGCGTCCTGATCGGTAATCCCCTCTCGTGCATCGGTCACCAGCATCACTACAGAGGCCCGCTTAATCGCCTCCAGGCTCTTGACAATACTAAATTTCTCCACCATCTCGGAGACCCGTGCGCGGCGCCGGACGCCGGCCGTGTCGATGAGCGTGAAGCGGCGGCCGTCGCGCTCCAACGGTATAGAGATGCTGTCGCGCGTGGTACCGGGCTGATCGTAGACCACCACCCGCTCCTCGCCGAGCAGGCGGTTGATCAGGGTCGACTTCCCCACGTTCGGGCGGCCGAGCACGGCCACCGGAATACCGTGGGCGGGCTCATCCTCCGCCACGCCATCCGGTTCATCGGCCGCCGTCGGTTCGGGTAGCGCGGCGAAGACCGCATCCATCAACGCGCCGACCCCGGCTCCGCGCTGCGCCGCGACGGCGTGAACCTCGGCGATCCCGAGGGCGTGAAACTCCGCGGCGGCCGTGCGGCGGTCGACCGTATCGGCCTTGTTCACCGCGAGGAAGACGGGCAACCCGGAGCGGCGCAACTCGGCGGCAATCTCTTCGTCACCAGCGGTGAGCCCCGCGCTAGCGTCGACCAGCAGGATAACGGCATCGGCACCGGCGACAGCGGCGCGGGCCTGCTGGTGCATGGCGTCGGCAACCCCGCCGGCCTCCTCGCCCATGCCGCCGGTATCAACCACAACGGCATCACGCCCTCCGTAGCGGCAATGGCCGTAAAGGCGGTCGCGGGTCAGGCCCGCGTAGTCGGCGACCAGGGCGTCACGGCTGCGGGTAAGTCGATTGAACAGTGTCGATTTGCCGACATTCGGGCGGCCGACAAGCGCGATAACCGGTTGCATGATAAGAGCGCGGCCCCTGCCGGGATAAGTGGTGGGATACTGAATCGCGACGGATTATAACCGCCCGTGGACGTACTTGAACACGCGGGAAGAGGAAAGCCGGAAGAACGGTGGCGACGCCCGTGTCCCTGGGCGCCTCGGCCACTTGGCCGCCACATCATATAGCCAGGCCCGTCAGAGCCAGTGAATTTACACCATGGCGTCGATCCCACCGTCGTCGCGGTCGTCAACCCCTCCGTCGACGCTGTAACTGGATACCCCATCATCGGGCGTCGGGTTCATGGCGGTGTCGGTGCCCTCACCACCCAGCAAGCTGGCAATATCCACCGTATCAGCGCCGCTGGCCGTGGGACCCGTTCCGGCGCTGGATTCGGCGCCGCCGGTGGAGTCGAAACGGTCGCTCCTACCGGAGTCTTCGTGGGTATCCATCACTTTGGAGGACGATGACGGCGTGGTTGGCATGGTCGGCCCACCACTGATTCCGCCGAGTGCAGACATAAAACCTCCTATTGAACCGCTTATCACATTTTTCATGCGGACTGCATAATAGTGCCGCCCTGGGGAACACCCCGGCGGCACCGGGTTGCCGGTCATCGCAGCTGCAGGCGCTTGTTAAGAGCCCACTCCCAAACTTACGGCCGGCACCTGTGGGACATGCAACGCGAATACCGAGTTCCTGGCAAACCGGATAGCGGGGCAGCGGCGGCGGACGGGTGACCTATGGGAGGGGCGCTCGCGCCTCGCGTGTTATTATCGGCCCCGCAGCGCCGCCGGAGGCGGTGCCGGAGACCTTGTTAACCGCCGGAGACCGGAGAACTGTCATGGGATTCATGCAGAATAAACGCGTGCTCATCGTCGGTGTCGCCAGCGACCGCTCCATCGCCTGGGGTATCGCTCGGTCGATGCACGCGCAGGGCGCGGAGTTGGCGTTCACCTATCAGAACGAGAAGCTACAGAGCCGGGTGGAGACCCTGGCGGCCGAGGCCGGCAGCGAACTCACCTTTCCGTGCGATGTCTCCTCGGACAGCGACATCGAAGCGGTCTTCGCCTCTCTCAAGCAACACTGGACCGACGGCATCGACGCCATCGTCCACGCCGTCGCGTTCGCGCCGCGCGAGGAGTTGGCTGGCTCGTTTGTCGACAACACAACCCGCGAGGGCTATCGCACCGCCCACGAGATTTCGGCGTACAGCTTTGTCGCTCTGGCGCGCTACGGACGGGAGATGCTTCGCCAGCGCCACGGGGCGCTGTTGACCCTGACCTACCTGGGCGGAGAGCGGGCGCTGCCGAACTACAACGTGATGGGGCCGGCCAAAGCGAGCCTGGAGACCGCCACACGGTACATGGCTGCCGATCTGGGGCCTGAGGGCATACGGGTCAACGCCCTCTCCGCCGGTCCGATCCGGACCCTGGCAGCCTCGGGCATCGGCAACTTCAAAAAGATGCTTGCTCACAACGAGAAGGTCACGCCGCTAAGGAAGAACGTCACCATCGACGAAGTCGGTAACGTCGGCGCGTTCCTCTGCTCCGACTTAGCGTCGGGGGTCACCGGCGAGGTGGTCCACGTGGACGCCGGGTTCCACTGCGTGGCGCTATCGGGGGCGGAACTCTAAGGAAGCTGGAAAATCCGGCGCCCGCGGGGAGGGGGCCACCCCCACACCCCTGGCGCCGGTTTTCTTTCCCTGCTAGAGCCGGTCTTCGCGGATACGGATGTTGGCTTCCGCCCGCATCGCCTCGATTAAACCGTCGAATTCCGCTCGCGCGCCCGCGGCCAGCAGCTGTTGGCGCAGCTCCCGCCTCTCATCGGCGTCCAGCGCATCCGGATCGCCAGGTTCGATGGCGTCCAGCCGGACGTATGCGGCGCCGGCGTCATTGAGCGTCACCACGGCTCCGGCGCCCTCGCCCAAGGTAAACGCGCGCTCCACCACCGCCGGCGGATGGCGGCTGTCGCCACGGCCGACCAGTTCGGCGCTCCCCGCGTCACCACCCTGACCAGCCACGGCCTCATCCCAATCGGCTCCCTCTTCAAGGGCTTCCGCCAGCGCCTCGGCCCGCTGCCGGGCGATCTCTCCGGCGGCCTGCCGGCGCAGCGTCTCGCGGATCTCATCGGCCACGGCCTCCAATGGCTCCGGTGCCGCCGGGCGATGTTCGTGCAGGCGGAGCACCAGGAAACGGTCGTCAGCGAGTTCGATCAAGTCGCTGTTGTACGCGTGTTCCAGCACGTCCTCATGGAAGGCCGCTTCCACCACCTGCGGATACCCGGCCAACCCCTCTTCGGCACCGTCCCGGGGAATCCAATCGCTGGTACGGATTTCGAGCCCCAAGGCGTCCGCGGCCGGCTCCAGGCCAGCGGGCTGCTCGAATGCGATATTGGCCAACTCATCGGCCATCTCGAACAACTCCGCGCCAACCTCTGCACGAAGCAGGTCACGCCGGACCTCATCCCGCACCTCTTCAAAGTCCGGAGCGTCACCCGCTTCGACCCCCTCGACGAAGATCAAGTGGTACCCGAACGGGCTGCGCACCGGGTCGGAGAGTTCACCCTCGTCCAATGAGAACAGCGCCTCTTCGAACGGCTCGACCGTATCGCCGCGCTCCAGCCAGCCGAGCATGCCGCCCCGGCGGGCGGAGCCGGCGTCATCGGAGTGGGCGTCGGCCAACTCTTCGAATGACTCACCCTGCTCGATCCGTTGGCGCAGATCGAGCGCCAGCGCACGCGCCTGCTCCACCTCGCCCTCAGCCGGATCTTCCCCCAACTGGATGAGAATATGCCTTGCCTCGCGCCGGCCGCCATCTCCGTAACGCCCCCGGGTCTCGCGGTAGTACGCCCGTAACTCATCCTCGGTGATCCGCGCACGCTCCCCCAATGCCTCCGGAGTCAATTCCACGTAAGCGACGCGTACCGCTTCTGGCCGCATGTACTCGGTAAGGTGGGCCTCATAGCGCGTCTCCACCTCCGCATCGGTTACCTCAACTTCCTCCAACAACGCCGAGGCCGGCCACTTGGCGTACGCGAAGCTGCGCCGTTGATCGATGAGGGAGATATAGCGGTCGAGTTGGGCCTCGGAAACCACGGTGCTGAGCATGACCGCTTCCTGCAACTGGTCGACCAGGAGATCGCGGCGTACTAGGGCCTCGTACTGATCGGTGGTCATGCGGTTGCGCTGCAGCAACATCTCGTACCGCTCGCGGGAGAAGCGGCCGTCGACCTGAAAGGCCTCCTGATTACGGATGTGGTGAGCCAACTCTTGGTCGCTGACACGCAACCCCTTGTCGCCGACAAATCCGTACAGCAGCGTCTGATTGATGATCCGGTCGAGGGACTCCCGCCGCAGCGCCGCTTCGTCGTACATATCGTCGGGCAGCGAACCGCCGAACATCTCCGCCAAGCGGTCGCGCTGCTGCCGATAGACCTGGTCCAGACGCTGGCGATCGATATCGACACCGTCGACTTCAGCCACCACCGCACCGCCGGAACCGGTGAAGTAGCTGTACCCGCCAATGAATAGGAACGGCACGGCGATAAAGCCCACGATCACGTAGGCGATCCAACCCTTAACCCCGTCTCGAATGCTTTGCAGCATAGCTCCCGACCGTTGGTGGCTTCCGGTGATTCACTACTTGAGTGATTAGACATAAAAAAGGCGCCCGGTTCGGCGCCTTGCACAGAGCTTGCCCCTGTAGGGAAGCGCTGAGTCGAAATTGGCGGAGCGGACGGGACTCGAACCCGCGACCTCCGGCGTGACAGGCCGGCATTCTAACCAACTGAACTACCGCTCCGTTACTGCCCTGGTGGGTGGTGAGGGGCTCGAACCCCCGACATTCGCCTTGTAAGGGCGACGCTCTCCCAACTGAGCTAACCACCCGCGTTGGCAAGGCGCTAGTTTATAGCATCTTTCAGAGCCTTGCCAGGCTTGAATCCCGGTACCTTGGAGGCCGGAATCCGAATCGATTCGCCGGTCCTGGGGTTGCGCCCGGTGCGAGCGGCCCGGTCACGGACAGTGAAAGTGCCGAAACCGACCAGCGTCACCTGATCCCCCTCGCGGAGCGCATCGGTGACCGACTCGACCACTGCGTCCACCGCGCGCGCGGCAGCCGCCTTTGAAATATCTGCAGATTCCGCCACAGCCTCGATGAGCTCGGATTTATTCATCCCTTGATTCCCCTTGGTGTTATTGGTCGTAAACAGGTTTTTATTGCTCACCGTCCGCCGGGGGTGCGGCCGGCTCGCATATTGCCGCCTTCCGGCCGGTTCATGTCCGGGGATGCCCCATTCGGGGCCTACCCGGAACAACCATGCCACGGCATCCCCCCATCCCCCCCGAGAAGCGCCGCAAAACTAGCCGTAACAAGGCCCCCGGCCTATATCGGCACTCCCCTCGGTCGGGGCTTTATAACAGCCGGTTTTCCGGCGTGTCAACCAACCATACAATTAATGCGGCCTTACCGCATCGCTATCAGCAGCCGGCGCTCTACGCCGTCCCCCCTGCTTCTTCTGCCCCTTATCGCCGTCTTCCCGAGACGGGGCCAGCGGCGTGGGCCGTCTGACCAGGGCCACTTCCAGCACCTCGTCGATCCAACGGACCGGACGTATATCGAGCTTCCCTTTGACTTCTTTGGGAATCTCGACCAGATCCTTGCGGTTCTCCTCGGGGATCAGCACGGTGCCGATACCGCCCCGCAGGGCCGCCAACAGCTTCTCCTTGAGCCCCCCCACCGGGAGGACCTCCCCGCGCAGCGTGATCTCCCCTGTCATGGCCACATTGGCCCGTACCGGAATCCCCGTCAAAGAAGAGACCACCGCCACGCACATACCGATACCTGCCGACGGGCCGTCCTTCGGGATGGCGCCTTCGGGGATATGGATATGGATATCGTTGACGCCGTAGAAATCGGGGTCGACGCCGAGCGTTTCGGCCCGGGCGCGGACGACGGTGATAGCGGCCTGGATGGACTCCTTCATCACGTCGCCCAATTTTCCGGTCTGGGACGCCCGCCCCTTGCCGGACACCACCGCAGTCTCGATAGTCAGCAGCTCGCCACCAACCTCGGTCCACGCCAGCCCGGTCGCCTGTCCCACACGGTCCTCGCTCTCGGCCACGCCAAAGCGGTGGCGGCGCACCCCCAGATACTTCTCTAGGTTGCGCCGGGTCACGGAGACTTTCTTTCGTCCCTCGCCACCACGGATGTCGCGCTCCACGAGCCCTTTGACCACCTTGCGGCAGACGGTCGCAAGCTCGCGTTCCAGGTTTCGCACCCCGGCCTCGCGAGTGTAGTAGCGGACAACGTCCCGCACCGCGCTCTCCTTGACATCAAGTTCGCCGCGCTTAATGCCGTTCGCCTTCATCTGCTTGGGCAACAGGTGGCGCTCGGCGATGGCGACCTTCTCCTCCTCGGTATAGCCCGGCAGGCGGATGACTTCCATGCGGTCGAGCAACGGAGCGGGAATGTTCATGGTATTGGCGGTGCAGACGAACATGATGTCCGAGAGGTCGAACTCCACTTCCAAGTAGTGGTCGGTGAAGCTGTCGTTCTGCTCCGGATCGAGGACCTCCAACAGCGCGGACGCCGGATCGCCCCGGAAATCCATGGCCATCTTGTCGATCTCGTCGAGCAAGAAGAGCGGATTGCGTTTCCCGACCTTGCTCAGATTCTGCACGATCTTGCCCGGCAACGAGCCGATATAGGTCCGCCGGTGACCACGGATCTCCGCCTCATCCCGCACGCCGCCCAGCGACATCCGCGTGAACTTGCGGTTGGTGGAGCGGGCGATCGATTGCCCCAGCGAAGTCTTGCCGACGCCGGGCGGTCCGACCAGACAGAGGATCGGCCCCTTGAGCTTGCGCACCCGGCGTTGTACCGCCAAGTACTCCAAAATCCGCTCCTTGACCTTCTCCAGGCCGTAGTGGTCCTCGTCCAGCACCTTCTGCGCCCGCTTCAGATCGTGATGGACGCGGGTGCGCTCCTTCCACGGCATGCCGACGATCCAATCGAGGTAGTTGCGCACCACCGTCGCCTCGGCCGACATCGGCGACATCATCCGCAGCTTGCCCAACTCCTGCCGCGCCTTCTCCATGGCCTGCTTGGGCATGCCCGACTCTTCGATCTTGCGCTCCAACTCCTCGATCTCGTTGGGCACGTCGTCCAGCTCACCCAACTCCTTCTGGATGGCCTTCATCTGCTCATTAAGGTAGTACTCCCGCTGGGACTTCTCCATCTGCTGCTTAACGCGCCCGCGGATGCGCTTCTCGATCTGGAGGACATCGATCTCGCCCTCGATCAGCCCCATGAGGTGTTCCAGACGCGCGCGCGCGTCTTCCATCTCGAGGACGTGCTGCTTCTCTTCCACCTTCAGCGCCATATGGGCGGCGATGGTATCCGCGAGGCGTCCCGGCTCCTCGATCCCGGTCAGGGAGGCGAGGATCTCGGGCGGGATCTTCTTGTTGAGCTTCACGTACTGCTCGAAAAGGTTGTTGGCCGACCGGGCCAACACTTCAACCTCTTTGTCCCCGGCATCGGGCGCGACCTCCGGCACCACGACCATTCGCGCCGCCAGGTACTCGCCGCTATCCAGGAGCTCGATCAAACGGGCCCGCTCCACCCCCTCGACCAGGACCTTCACCGTGCCGTCGGGGAGCTTAAGCATCTGCAGAATGGACGCGACCGTACCGTAGGCGTACAAATCGTCGCCGTAAGGATCGTCCACATCGGCGCTCTTCTGCGCCACCAGGAAGATCCGCTTGTCCCTGTCCATCGCAGCCTCAAGGGCGTGGATGGATCGCTCCCGCCCGACGAAGAGCGGGATCACCATATGGGGGTAGACCACCACATCGCGCAGCGGCAAAACCGGCGCGTCGGCGACTTCCTGGTTCCTGTCTGAATTCTGAACGTTCGACTCCATCCGCTAGGACCTCGCTAGGTGCGGATTATTGACAGGCGCGTACCGGAAACCCGAAACACGCCGCGGCTCCACCCAATCTGCGGGGTGCCGGCAACCGATTTCAAGCCGGTGGAGCCGCGCCCCGGGGCGCCGTGCTCTAACGACGCTCACTCTTCCGAGGCCGCCTTGGGGTGTTCGGGACTGGCGTAGATTACATACGGGCGGGTGTCGCCGTTGATTACAGACTCGTCGACAACCACCTTGCTCACATTCTCCATCGACGGCAGGTCGTACATGGTATCCAGCAGGGTGTGCTCGAGAATGGTCCGCAACCCCCGGGCGCCAGTATTGCGCGCCATGGCCTTGCGCGCGATGGCGCGTAGCGCGTCATCGCGAATGTCGAGTTCCACGCCCTCCATCTCGAACAATTTCTGGTACTGCTTAACCAGCGCGTTCTTCGGCTCTTTGAGGATCTCGACCAGCGCCTCCTCGTCCAGTTCGGTCAGAGTCGCCACCACCGGCAGCCGCCCCACGAACTCCGGGATCAGGCCGTACTTGACCAAGTCTCCGGGTTCGATGCCCTGCAGCGTCACGCCGATTCCTGCGCGATCCCCCTCGCCCTTAATCTCCGCCACAAAACCGATGCCGCGGCGCTCCGTGCGCTCCTGAATGATCTTGTCGAGGCCGGCAAAAGCGCCGCCGCAAATAAACAGGATATTGGTGGTGTCGACCTGCAGAAATTCCTGCTGCGGGTGCTTGCGGCCGCCCTGGGGCGGGACCGACGCTGTCGTCCCCTCGATGAGCTTCAGCAACGCCTGCTGCACGCCCTCTCCGGAGACATCGCGGGTGATGGACGGATTGTCCGCCTTGCGCGACACCTTGTCGATTTCATCAATATAGACGATACCGTGCTGCGCCCGCTCCACATCGTAATCGCACTTCTGGAGCAGCTTCTGGATGATGTTCTCGACGTCCTCGCCGACATAGCCCGCCTCGGTCAGGGTCGTCGCATCGGCGATGGTGAACGGCACATTCAGCAGCCGTGCCAGGGTCTCCGCCAACAGCGTCTTGCCCGAACCGGTGGGGCCGATGAGCAAGATGTTGCTCTTGCTCAACTCGACCTCATCGCGGTCGCTGCCGCCTTCCAACCGCTTATAGTGGTTATAGACGGCCACCGAGAGCACCTTCTTGGCGTGCTCCTGGCCGATAACGTACTCATCCAGAACCTGGTCGATCTCATGAGGCTTCGGCAAGCCAGCCCCTCCCGCGCCGGAACTCTCCTGGAGTTCCTCGCGGATGATGTCATTGCAAAGCTCGACGCACTCGTCGCAGACAAAAACCGACGGTCCGGCGATCAACTTGCGGACTTCATGCTGGCTCTTGCCGCAAAACGAACAGTAGAGAAGCTTGCCGCTATCGTCGCCTCTGCCGGTGTCACGATCGGTCATCACACGGCCTCGGTTGCCTTAATTTCGTATCTTCACGTTAACCATGCATCTTTTTAGATGGCCACGCAAGCGCACCCATCTTGCGGTTACTCTTGCTTGCGCTGGCTCAGCACGCTGTCGATGAGGCCGTACTTCACCGACTCTTCCGGCCCCATGAAGTTGTCCCGGTCGGTATCGCGCTGAATGGTCTCCAGATCCTGCCCGGTGTGATCGGCCAGGATCCTGTTCAGCCGCTCCCGCATGTCGAGGATCTCACGGGCGTGGATATCGACATCGGTAGCCTGCCCCTGGAAGCCGCCCAGCGGCTGATGGATCATCACCCGCGAATGAGGCAAGGCGTGGCGCTTGCCTTTGGCCCCTCCGGCCAGCAGCAGCGCCCCCATGCTCGCCGCCTGCCCGATGCAGAGCGTGGAGACCTCGGGCTTAATGAACTGCATGGTGTCGTAGATCGCCAAACCGGCCGTGACAACCCCGCCGGGGGAGTTGATATAGAGGTGGATATCCTTATCGGGGTTCTCCGACTCCAGAAAGAGCAACTGGGCCACGATCAAGTTGGCTTGGTAGTCCTCCACCGGCCCCACCAGAAAGATCACCCGCTCTTTGAGCAGGCGCGAAAAGATATCGTAAGCGCGTTCCCCGCGCGCCGACTGCTCGACCACCATGGGCACCAGGCCGGTGGCATGGATCTCCGGAGCCCGGGATTCCTCGTCTCTCATCGACAGCACCTCGGTAATAAAGGGATAGCCAACGACCGCGCCTGAGATCAATCGGCCCCGGACGTATCGGTCTTGGAAGTGATTAGATCATCGAAGCTGAGCGGCTCGTCCTCGGTCTGCGCGCGCTCCAGCACCCAATCAACCACCTGGTCTTCCAGGACGGAGGCCTCAACGCTCTCCATCAGCCGCCGGTTCTGGGTGTACTCCTTGAACGCCTCACGCGGATCTTCGGAGCCGGCGGCCATGCCGCGCAGGATCTCCACCATCCGCTCCTGATCGACTTGGATGCCCTCGCGGCGGACAAGTTCATTGACCAACAGGCCGAGCTTCACCCGCCGGCGCGCCGACTCCTCGTCCGCCCCGGCATCGCTCTCTTCCTGCCCGCGCGCTTTGGCGTACTCCCGCAGCGCCTGAATCTCGGCGTCGACCATACTGGCCGGCAAGTCGGGGTTGTTGGCCTCCGCCAGTTGATCCATCACCTGCTGCTTGAGCCGTTCCCGGATGGTGTGATCGCGTTCACGCTCTAGGTTCTCGCGCACCGCGTTGCGCAACGCCTCGACGCCGCCCTCCTCGAGCCCGAGTCGCTGGGCGAAAGCGTCGTCGATCTCTGGAGAGACCGGCGCCTCGACCCGTTTAACCTTTACTTTGAACTGGGCCGTCTTCCCGGCGATTTCGGCGTCGGCGCCCTCCGGGAAGGTGTGGGTAACGTCGATCTCGTCGCCGGCGGAAACCTCTACCAACGCCTCTTCGAAGGCCTCCGGGAGTTGGCCCACGCCCGGAATCACGGCGGCGTCCTCAGCCTGGTTGCCGGAAAACGGCTCGCCGTCGATCAGCCCCTCGAAATCGACAACCACCCGGTCTCCACGCACCGACGGCCGTGCCTCCTCCTGATACTCGGCGTGCTGCTTGCGCAGCCGCTCCAGCACATTGTCGATATCGGCGTCGGTAATCTCCACTGCCGGGCGCCGCACCCGGATCTCTTCGACGCCGCGGATCTCGATCTCCGGCATAACGTCGAAAGTCGCCACATACTCCAGGTTCTCGCCTTCATCCAACTGGATCGGCTCGATGTGGGGCGGCGCTGCCGGACGCAGCGACTCCTGCTGCAGGGCCTCGGCATAACTGCTCTGGACCACTTCATTGAGCACCTCGCCCCGCACCTCGCCGCCGTGGCGCTGCCGCACCACCTTGAGCGGCACCTTGCCGGGCCGGAAACCGTCGATCTTCATCCGGGCCCCGAGATCCCGCAGCCGCTTCTCCACCTCGCCATCCACGCGCTCGGCGGGCACCTGGACCTTCATACGCCGGCCCAGCCCTTCCGTCGTCTCCACAGATACTTGCATCGGACAATCCTTAGGGTTCAAGGGGGTGAGGCGTGCTCCCCCCGTGTTCGGCCGCCGCCGTAACCGGCGGCGGTCATTGCTCGACTGGTGCGAAAGGAGAGACTCGAACTCTCACGGGGCCTAACCCCACCGGGACCTAAACCCGGCGCGTCTACCGATTCCGCCACTTTCGCCGAACGCCATCGGCCCGACGGCTTTCGAGCGATCGAACACGATCATTCGAGCCGGTCAGGCGGTTTGTGCAGAAGGATTATAACAAGCCGCGTCGGTATGGCCGCAACGGTCCATCCCACTCCACTCTTGAGAGAGGCTCGAAAAACCGGTGGTACAGCCCGTACGCCAAGCCGGGCCGGGCCGGGGATTCCGTCTGGTTTCAAGCCGGGAAATTAGTATAATCCCGGATAGAACATCGGGATACGGGTCCCATCACGGGGACAGCGACATGGTGGTCTTTGGGGTCGGACTTCTTTTCGCCCTATTTGCGTTGCGGGAGGCGACCTCCGCGCGGATTCGCGCGGAGGAGGGGGAGACCGTGTTGGCGCGCCAGTGGCGCGTGGCGCGAAGCTGGCAGGATCTGGCTATCGTCGTCGCCGTGATCGCCTTGCTGCCCACCGTGATCTCGCGACCTCAAGTCCCCATTCTGGAAGAGGCCCACCGGCTGCTATCCATCGCTTGGCCTATTGTATTGGCCGCGGCCCTGGTGGGCGCCGCCATCAGCGTGCGCCAGATGACGCCCGAAATCCGCCGGGTACTGGAGGAGCGCAGACAGGAGATGCTCCGCCGCGCCCGCGCCAAAGACGGCGAAAACACCAAGAGCACTCCTATCTCGCTACAGGAGTGGCTACAACAGCACGGACCGGATTATGAGTATCAGTTCGATGTCAAGACGCCGCGCGGCCACGCCAATATAGTCATCGCCACCGGCGAGGGGCGCTACGCCATCTATATGCTCCCCGAGGAGCACTTCAAGAGGGGCTTCGCTCACGCCGTCGTTCGCTGCTCCACCATCGCCGAAGCGCTCGGCGCGAAGGGCATGATCTGGGTCTCCGACGCCACCCAGGAAGAGGTCCGCCAAAGCGCCAAGTACCGAGTCTTCGTAGTCCTCGGCTCACTCTCGCGCATTCTGAAGCTAATCCAAAGCCTGGATGAGAAGATCAAGAAGCAGCGTGAGCGCAAGGAGGAGCGTAAGCGCCGGCAAATGGAGAAGAGCCAACAGCGGACCCACTGGGGCTCGATCGACGCCAGACGGGCCATGGAGCGCCACGACCGGCAAGGGTGGGAGCGGTTCGCCCGCAAGGCGCCGATACACCCCGAGATGCGCGACATGGTCTACCGGCGCAGCGGGGGCAAATGCGCCATCTGCAACATGCATATCGATCCGAACACCGCGTGGGAGGCCATGGTCACCGATTACGACCACGAGTGCCGGCACCCCCACACCATCCACCTCGTTCCGCACGGCATCGCTTACACCGAACGGCACGCTATGCCGGACTGCACGGACTGCCACTATGAAAACCCGGAGCTCTTCGAGTCTTGCATCGAACGGCTGGCATCGGTCCACCCCCGTTGTCGCGAGACGAAGAGCAAGGCCGACGAGGCTCCGGCCGCCACGCCTCCTGAGGTCGAGATGTGACGCTTCACCACCGGCGGCCTAAGAGCGGCTGTGGAAAAACTCCAGCAGCCCCGGCACCCCATCCGCTCCCTCTTCGCCAGTGAACCGCCGGACCTCGGCACCATCCCGGTCAAAGACGATGACTGTAGGGAGGCTGCGCAAACCGAAGCGCTCGATCACCTCCACCCGCTCGGCCAAAACCCGCTCCATCAAACGCTCGGATTCGACGCAGGCACGCAGGTCTGAGTGCCCCCAGCCCAGCGGCTCCACCGCCCGATAAAGCACCGGCAGCCAGTGCCCCGGCATCCCCTCCGGCCGCTCGGCAAGCGACTGAAACGCCTGAAAGAGGTGGTGGCGGACCGCGTCGTAGGCGCCAGCCCCGGCGCAATGGCCGACCATGGCCGCCAGCAGGCTCGTTTGCTCCATGGGAATCGGATAGTGCTCCCAGCGGAGCTGGCCGGTCTCAATCCACCGCCTCCGAATCTCCGGAAACTGCTCCAACTCCATCCGGCGGCAAAGGGCACACGTCACTGACGAGAACGTCAAGGCCCGATAAGGCGCATCCTCTGCCCCCAATGTACGGGCTGGCGTATCCAACATGGCCGTATGGCGCCCGGGTCCGCGGTAGCGCTCCATCGGTAGGCCCGCAGCGATCCAGCCGCGACCACGGGCGCTGCCGGCCACACCCCCCGCCACGTGGCCTACCCCTTCGACGCCGGCCCGCTGCAGATCATCAAGGAGACGCCCGGTACGATTCCCGGTGCGGCAGATCAGCACGATCTTCCGCCCGGGGTGGTCCGTGCGCAGAGCCTTGATCTCCTCTCGCACCCCTGGGTAGCCGCCTGGATGGTCCTCGGGAACGGTAAGCGCCCCTTCGGGCAACCCTGTCTCCAACCACTCAGACAGCGTGCGCACGTCCACCAGGACCGCTTCCCCCGCAGTACCCGCCTCGTATGCCTCGGCCGCCGTCCATTCGCGGCCCGTGGCGTCACCGCCACAAGCGATCGCCACCATGGCCGCTGCTGGAACCATCGCCCCGGTTTGGCGCCTCACTCCCATCAATGCCTCCCATCAAAGAATACATTCACTAGCAGGCAAGTATAACAGAGCGGCCATTGGCGGTCCCCGCCCGGCAGTGTGGCATATCCCTCACCCCGGAGCCTTTTCGTCGGGTGCGTCCGCCCGAACGGCAACGATCCGCGCTCCAAAACATTCCTTTTATCAGCCCGCTATCACCCGTGCCTCGACACCCGCACTACCTGGCACTTTTGTTGCTATCACGTCTCCCGGTAAGCCCCGGTAGCGCAGATAACACACTCAGAAAACAACCGCGAGAGAGGCCTTATGCAGTCGAAACACCACCCTCCACTGACCACCCTGGTGGCCGGGGTCGCCCTCACCGCAGGGTATGCCCCCGCTGTGTTGGCCGATGAAGTGACCCACTTGACCCCAGTCGTCATCACCGCCCCGGGGATGCTCGACGCCGGCCGGGTGGAGACCGACCCAAAGCAGCCGCGCCTGCCGCTACCGGCCCACGACGGCGGCTCTTATCTCAAGTCGATCCCGGGCTTCACCGTCAGCCGCAAGGGCGGCACCAGTGGCGACCCGGAGTTGCGCGGACAGGGCGGATCGCGGCTGAACATCCTACTCGACGGCGCCAATATCCACGGCGGCTGCGGCGGCCGCATGGATCCGCCGACGGCATACGTCTATCCCGAAGCGTACGACCGCATCGAGATCATCAAAGGCCCCCAGAGCGTGCGCTACGGCGCCGTCACCGCCGGCGTGGTGCAGTTCGAGCGCGACACCCCCCGCTTCACCGAGCCGGATACCCAAGGGCATACCAGTTTCACCACCGGCAGCTTCGGCCGCACCGATGCCATGGCCGACGTCACCTCGGGGGGTGAGTTGGGCTACGCACGGGTCATCGGCACCGTCTCCAGCCAGGACGACTACAAGGACGGCGACAGCGACCGCGTCCACTCCCACTACCAGCGCTGGAGCGCCACCGGCATCCTCGGTTGGACCCCGGACGACAAGACCAAAGTGGAGTTCGCCTACGACCGCAGCGATGGCCATGCGGCTTATGACGACCGTGAACGGGACGGCACCAAGTTCGACCGTACCGGCTATACCCTCTCCGCCACCCGGCGGGATCTTTCGCCGCTGGTGGCCGAGGTGTCAGGTAAGGTCTACTACAACTACATCGATCACTGGATGGATTCTTTCCGGCTGGTCGACGAGCCGCCCACCGGCATGGCCATGGACAACCCGACCATGAATCCGGATCGGCTGACCCAAGGGGGGCGCGTCAGCGCCGATCTCACCC
>SKJZ01000038.1 GCA_007121755.1 Halorhodospira sp.
CCGCTGTCCCTGTGTCCTCAGTGCCTTCGTCTCGGTGGCGTTCTATGTGGGGCGCTATGTGGCCGGACCCGGCATGGATCGCAGATCCGCGCTTTTCTCCTTTACCCCCGGCCCCATGGTCTTTGTCGACACTCGACGCCTCGCCGACCGTCGAGAGCGGGCACAGCGGCGGGAGGGACGTACTGTAGTCCAAGACAATCCCAAGGAGACGGAGTTGGTGGTCACCCTGCTGCGGCGCGCCGTGGAGGAGCGGCCCGAGCTAGCGGCGGAAGGGGAGATCGGCATCATTGTCCCCTACGCCAACCACGTGGACCGTATCCGCAAGGCGCTGCGCCGGCAACAGAAGCAAACCCCAGCGTTGCGGAACCTGCCGATCCCACTGGAAGAAATGGTTGCATCAGTAGACAGCTTTCAGGGGCAGGAACGCGAACTCATCCTCTTTACCTTCTCGCGCTCCAACAAGGGTGGACAGGTAGGATTCTTGGCGGATTGGCGCCGCCTTAATGTGGCTCAGACCCGCACCAAGGGGCAGCTCATCATGATCGGCGACAGCTCCACGCTGGCCCGGCCGCCGAAGACTCCGGATGCCCGGGATGCCGGGTTTAAGCAAGCTATGGCATTGCTCATCCGACGCTGCCGGGAGCACGGCTGTTTGCTGGATGCCGGCGCCTTCATCACCGAGGAGGCTGTACATGGCAGCTAAGAGCCAACCCGCCCGGCTTCAAGGTGAGAAGTCCGTACTGCTGGAGCACATAACGGCGCACGGCCACCAGCTCTACTATTTGCGGGATTGCCTGCTTCCCTGCTTGATCCTGCAGGTATCCGTGCGCGAGCGGGGTCGCGAGGAGATGGGACCCTTGGAACTAACGGTGCTACGCCTGGTGGACCATGGCGTTGGAGATCTCATCACCCTGGCACGACTGACCGGTTTGGCAGAGCGCACAGTGGCGCGAATCCTGGCCGAAAAGGAGGGGGAGTCTTTGGTGTTCCGCGATGGCCCTTACGCCACCTTGACCTCGTTGGGCGAACAGGTAGCCGACGAAGGAGTCCCCATGCGCCGAGTGCGACGGGCTCTGCGTTATTGCGCTTTGAACCAGCAGTTACTGCCGGCAGAGGCCTACCATCGCGACATTCACACTGGGCCCGCGCTCCGGGAAAACAACCTCAAGTTCCGGGACATCATCGCCGAACCCGAGCAGGTATCGCTGTCCGGGCTTGCCGCCGAACGGATCAGTAATCCCGTCGCGGTCGGACTGTCGGACGAAACCGCTGCCATCGAAGAGGTGGAGGATTACGAGCCCGGCTTCCAGGAGGCGCGCTTGGCCATCTCCGGACGCCGGAGACCAGAGCAGGCGTGGCTAGTATGGGAACATGCCATCCAGCCCTATGCCCTGGAACAGGTCCACCCCTTGGTGCAGGCGTTCGATCCGGAGCAGAGTACATGGAGGAATGGCCCGACCTGTCGTGAGGCCATCGAGACCGCTTTCCATGATTCTGGGGCCGTAGTGCCCGACGGCCTACAGTTGGACGGAAACGGTATGCCCTTTGTCGTGGTAACCGAAGCGGACGAGCATTGGCTGGGCCAGCGCCTAGGACCGGAACAGCCTTGGATCCTGCTGGCTGGAACCCGACAGCTACAACCAATACCGATATCCCGCTATCCGATGCGTGACGCACTTCAAGGCCATACGCTGCGCGTCAGCGTGGAAAACGAAGCCCTGGAGGCGGACATCGAAACGCTCCGCAGCCTGGCCAACGCGATAGACGCCTACCATCGAATACCGCCGGGCGAACGGGAATACGGTTCCGTCCGGCAGATGCTTGAAAAGAATTGGACCCCTGAGGAACTTGAACGTGCCGGCCAGTTGGTGCGGAAGCTGGATGTACGGAAGCTGCGTCGCTGGTTTGAGTCTGAATGATACCGTGAATATAGGCCGTGAGTGCGTTATTTTTTTCATTGCCTCACCGAACCGCCAAGAACCGCCAGGAAGATCCCTAGGAGACCAAGGATGCACACCCTAGTCTCGTTTCTCGGTCGCACCCACCGTCCGGAGCAAGGTTACGAGCGTATCGCCTATCGCTTTCCGGACGGCGAACGCCAGAAAGACATCGCCTTCATCGGCCACGGCGTCGCCGCCTATACTCGACCCGACCGGCTCGTGGTCCTCGGCACCTCCGGGAGCATGTGGGATCGATTGCTTGAGGATTTCCCGCGTACTCGGCTTGCGGAGGCCACCGAACTAGGCCTCGCGGAGAGTGTCGACCACCATGCAACGAGCACCGAACAACTCCTGGAGGTATCCGCCGCCCTGAGCGAGGCGGCATCCTTTGAGGTGGATCTGCGCCTGATCCCGGACACGCCGGGCATGGACGAGACATGGCAGATCCTGCACACCCTGGCCGAGGCCACCGCCGGCAGCGACCGGCTGAGCCTCGACATCACCCACGGCTTCCGCCATCTCCCCATGGTGGCGCTCATGGCCGCTCTGTACCGGCGCACACTGGCCGGCTCGAGCGGTTTCGAGGTCGAGGCGATCTGGTACGCCCAACTGCCACCGGGGGCCAAGGAGGCCGAGATGCACGACATCGCCGGCATCCTCTCCCTCGCCGACTGGATGGAGGCGATCCAACGTGGCCACACCACCGGGGATCTCTCGGCCGTCGCCGGCCTGCTCCAGGGGGATGCCCCCCAGGTCGCCGAGGATCTCGCCCGGGGAACCTTCCAGGAGACCATTCACCAGGGGATGCAGGCACGGGGAGCCTATCGCCGCGTACGAAACGCGCTGACCGAGACGCAACTCCCTGGTCCCGCGGGACTCTTTCAGCCGCTACTGGAGGCCCAAACCAAGTGGGTCGAGGGTCAGCACCTGCATGAACGGCAGGCCGCCCAAGCACGCGGCGCACTGGAGCGCCGGGATTACCTGCGTGCCGCGCTCTACGGCTACGAGGCCTTCATCACCCACCTGACCCGGCAGAACTCGGGTGCGGAACGGCTCAACGACCACGAGACGCGGGAGGCGGCACGCGAGGCTTTCATCCGGGACTGCCGGGGCCGGAGCCGTACGGAACCCCGGTGCCGCGCTTTCCATCAGCTCCGGGAGTTGCGCAACGTCCTCGCCCACGGCACCTATGCCAGGCATGCGGACGTGCAGTCGGCGCTCGGCAGCCCTCAGGCCCTTCACGAGCTGTTGAGCGAGGCACTGGATCGGCTTCTGCCGCCCACGGAACAGTCGTGACCAAGTGTTCCGGTTCGCGGGCTGGGGGGCCGACAGGTGTTACCAGCGCAGGCGCAGGCCGGCGGTGTTGATGCGGTCCTCGGCGATCACGAACGGCTCCTCGCGGCGCTCCGTCGATCCGATCACCGAGAGCGTGCCGAACAGGTAGTACTCGGCGCTCACCGCCCACTCGGTGCCGGAGGCGTCGCCATTCCCGTTGTAGGCGGCCCGGACCCCCAGCGCGAGACGGTCGGTGAACCAGCGGGTGTAGCCGAAGGCGGCGTAGAAGCCGTGGTCATCATCGACCGAATCACCGCTCAGGAAGGACTTGTCATCGGTGATCAGATCGAAACGCCAACCGAGTTCGGCACGGATAAGATCCCGGCCGGCGAACCCGGGGAACTGGACCAGCAGTCCCAGCTCGATGATCTCGTGATAGAGCCCCGAGATCTCCGTCTCGTAGTACTCGTTCATTGCCCTGCCGCCGCCCGACGGTGCTTGCTCCCCCTCCAAGGACTCGTAAAGCAGGCGCAGACCGTTACCCTCGCCGGTCATCACCGAGGCGAGATCGAGGTTCTTGGGCCGGTCGTTGCGCGGCAGTTCATCGAGCCCGCCCATACCGGCCTGGGCGCCGAAGCTCACCAGCGCGAAAGCGAAGAGGGAAAAGATTGAAACCCAAGAATTGTGCTTCTGAAACATGCGTATCTCCTTTTTGGTTGTCGCCCTCCAACATAGGGCGGTTTACAAGCGATCCATAGTCAACGTGCTCCGCCCCACGCCTGATGAAACCGGCACGCTGCGGAAGCTCAACGCGCCACCGGGGCGCAAAGTGAAACCGGAAAACGGCCAACGGCGGCCGGGCTCGTCGAGGCGGGTGGAAGAACCCTGTGGGCCGGACTCCAAGACCGGGGATTTCTGGTGATCCAAGGAATCCATCGGCGATCCTTTCGCATCGGCGCCGGGTGTTCACTCCAGTCGGGTGACCCGGTAGGGGACCAACTCGGCGTCGAGCGTCTTGAGTTGATCGGCGCTCAGTTCCTCGCCCCGTAGATGCGGAGGCACTTCAAGGGCTAAGTGGATATAGTGCCCACCGCGGCGGCAGACCTCGGCGGCCAAGTTGACAGGCAGAGTACCGATGACCGTATCGCCTTCGGAAATACTGCCCACATCCAGGTGATCGACCTGACGGTCAACTTGGATGCCGCGCCGCCGCACCCACTCCTCCGCTCCGGGGTGCCGTGTCACCAGCCAATGGGTCATGCTCCTATCCCTCTGCCGCTTAGGTAAGGCGGTTCACGATTCTATTCAAAGCCTTCGGCCCCGACCTCTAGCGGATCTCGACCTGCTCGGCCTCCAGGTTGGGCGCGTAGCGCATCTGAGGCCGCTTGCCGTGGGCCGCGATGCGGTAGCGCTCGGCCTCCGGGGCCTCGTCCAAGGCCTCCCAGAGCGTGCGGTTGATCTTCGAGATGGTCGAGAGAAAGTAATCCTTGGTCATGCCGCCGGCCTTCTCCAGGGTCTCGCGCGTCTGATCGCGTACGCCCATCTCCCCGAACACCTCCTGGTAGGCACCCAGAAACTGCTTCGCATAGTCGGGTTCGGGCACCCCGTCCGTCGGGCACCGCGGCAGCTCCCGCCCCTCGGCCAGCCGCTTGGCCAGCCAGTAGTAAAAGACGAACTGGCCCTTGGGCAGTTCCACCTCCCGATCCCTGGTTCGCAAGCAGTGACACGCCCGATCCACGACCAGGAAAGGGGTACCCAGGCTCCGGGAAACCGCCTGCACCGCCTCGGTGAAGCCGGCCTTGCCCTCGCGCAGCTTGCGCGGCAGGCCGTGGCGCAATTGCACGAAGGGCAGATAGCCCAAGGTCACTTCCGCGGAGCGGCAATCGATGGGGCGCTGCCCGGCGTCGTTACCGTAGATCACTCGCGGGCTGCGGCTGGGATAAAAGAACAGCGGATGCGACTCCAGCTCCGCCGGCGAGACGAGGACGTGGGAGAGGCGGTCCTGGGGCCGGCCGTAGAGCGAGAGCGCATAGCCGGCGTAAAACCCCATGGTCTTGCGCCCACCGGCCATGGAGACGTGCAAGGCGCTATCCGCGTCCAGGGTAAAGCAGCGAATCCACTCCGAGATCAAGTCCGCCGCGCTTTCGTTATCAGAAGGGGTGCGGATGTCCTGGAGCGGCCGGCCTTGGACGTTGCGCAGGACGTGCACATTGTCCTCGTCGAGATGGACCCCGTTGAGGCCGTACTCTCGGCAGAGGCGGTGAAACCAGCCGGGATCTTCACCAAGCAGTGTCAACCTCGCCCTCTCGGCGCCTTCCTGGGTGGTGATCAGATGCACCTCGGTAGGGATGAACGGCTCGGCCTCATTCACCACCAAGGCGTAGAGGGTCTCCGTCACCACCTGCGGCGTCAGACCGGCCACCGCCAACAGGATCCTCCGGGAATAGTGTGCTGGGGCACGAATGTTGCTCACGTCCTTGCCATCCTTTTGCCGTTGCCCATTGGAGTGACGCCATTATGCAAACCCACGCCCGAATTCCTTGAAACGCAAGCTTGCGCCTCGATAAGCGCAAGAGACTTCCGCGCGGGCCGGAGGGCACTACCCCCGCAGAAGCCGGCGGCGGGAGGCGGGCTAACGAAGCAACCGCTCCTCATCGGCGAGAAGATCCAGCCCGATGACTTTCGCCTCGGTGTCGTGCGAGGCCAGAATGTACTGGCACTGGCGATCGGCGGGCTGGGTAAATATGGCTCCGGCGATGGAGCAGAGCTTATTCCCGCCGGTGACGTCCACGGTAATGTGGCGGGCCTTGAAAGACCGCCCGGTCCCGTTGGCCTCGCCCTTGCCCGTCAACTCGGCCCAGATCAGGGCGAGCACCCGGCTGATCTCGTTGATGTCCTCGAAGTCCACGCCCTCGGCGGCAATATCCGGGCTGAGTTCGTGGGCGGGAAGGATCACCACCCCCTCGCCGGCAAGGATTTCGGCCAGGCGCTGAAATTCCTTGTATTGCGCGGAAGATCCTCTCGTCCCGCCGGCTTCGTCGCTCCGGGAACCCACCAGCACCACCTGCTCAAGCCTCGGCAGATGGTATCGGATGGCTTCCAGGGGCATGCGCCAGGAGCGCAAGGCGGTGATCTCCTTCAGGCCCTTGCCGCCGGAGCCGTCCGTTTCCCGTAACTCCCGCGCCAACGTGGTCGCCAGCGACGGATCGCCGAAAAGCCCGGCGTGCTCACTGAGGAAGAGGAGGAGAACGGGCGTCGGTGGTGGCCGCTCATCACGAAGTGCGATCTGCTCGGAGCGGCCGACCTTGCTCAGTTGCCAGCCGACAAGCAGCAAGAATGCCACGGCCAACACCACCAGCGCGGCCTGCCACCAAGTGCCGACGGAAGGCGCTTGCCGTGTCCACGAGACCAGCGACTCGAGGAGTGCCGGCACCCAGTACAACAGCGCGTAGGCCAGCCACTCCACGGCCAGCAGCAAGAATATCGCAACGATGAAGGCCGGCAGCGTAAGCGTTCCAAGCAGATTCCGCGCGCTCAACGCGAGCCGGCGCGAGAAGGCCGGCCCCCGCCGCCCGCGCCGCCGTCCCCTGTATTTGCCCGTCATTCCCGGTAGTCCCTTGCAACCATTTCCAGACCGGCATTCTCCCGAACCCCCGGCCTCAAGACCACCCGGGCGGCCCTACGCGCGGAAAACGCAAGCTTGCGCTTCCACATCCCCGACCGACAAATTGATATCTTCTTTTCGGGCAACCTGCGGCGGAGACACCTCCAACGGCGAAAGGAACCAAGCCATGGACAATCAA
>SKJZ01000009.1 GCA_007121755.1 Halorhodospira sp.
ACCCTGGAAGAGCAGGCGCTCGGTCCGATCGAGGCGGACATCGAAATGGCGATGTCTCTCGACGACGCCATCGCGCGCCTGAAGGAGTTCGACGAGTACCAGGAGGCCTTCGCGGCCGCGTTCCCGGAGATGGCCGATCCGATCAACGAAGACGCCATCGCCATGTCCCTGGCGACCTTCCAGCGGACGCTGAATACGCCGAACTCGCCCTTTGACCGCTACCTGCGGGGCGACGACCAGGCGATGACCGAGCAGCAGCAGCGCGGCATGGTCGCTTTCGCCGATCGTGGCTGCGTCGCTTGCCACCGTGGCCCGGCCCTTACGGACAGTGGCTTCCACCGTTTCCAGGTGCCGGGGTCGACGGACGAGGGCCGCTATCTGGTAACCGGCGATGAAGACGACATGTATCGTTTCAAGACGCCGACCTTGCGCAACGTGGCGGTGACCTATCCGTACTTCAACAACGGCAGCGTCGCGGAGTTGGACGAAGCCATTCAGTTGATGGCGGAACAGATGCTCGGCCAGGAGCTCTCGCAGAGCGAGGTCGAGGATATCGAGGCGTTCCTTCACGCCCTGACCGGTAAGATGCCGGACTTCCAAATCCCGGCCCTGCCGTAAGGTTCCGGCTACGTTGGAGTAGACGGGCGGCGCCGCGACCATCAGGCCGCGGCGCCGCTTTACATTCGGCGCGAACTCCTTCGTACTTACTAACTAACGTTACGGAATGTATAGCCGGGGTGTATTCCCCGCCGGGCGGCCTCCGGACGCGCCGAGCATCGCAGGCCGATCAGGACTCCGCGAAGCGGAGAGCGCGCAAGCTGTCTGAGCGGCGCGTCAGCGCCGCGAGTTTTTGCGCGCGCTCCTGATCGGCCGAGAAGCGCAGGGAACCCGAAGGGCGCGTCCGGTGAGCCCGGCGGGGAATACACCCCGGCTATACATTCCGTAACGTTAGTAAGTTTCGTAAAAGCTGTACTAAGGAAACCAAATTGACCGGCCGCGCCCGCGGCTGCTATAAGTATTCGCCGCTGGCCGTGCTCGGTGCGGGACGCGGCTCCACCCTAAGCCACTTAAATAAGAAGCAACGAGTATGCACAATCGCCTGCTTATCACAATTACCGGGATTCTCCTTGCCGGACCGTTCACCGTGAGTCACGCCGGTGGCGACGCCCAAGCGGGTGAGGAGATCCACATGGAAATCTGCAAGGACTGTCACGGCGAGGCCGGGGTCAGCGCCTTCGACGAATGGCCCTCGCTGGCCGGTCAGACCGAGGACTATACGCGCCATCACCTCACCATGTTCCGGGCTGAAGAGCGCTACGATCCGATGATGCTGATGACCGGTAACGCGGCCGAACTGTCCGACCAGGACATCGCCGACTTGGCCGCTTTCTACGCCGGACTCGAGCCGGCGGTCCACGAGGCCGATCCTGAGTTGGCTGAACGCGGCCGGCAGATCTATCACGCCGGTCTCCCGGAAGAGGGCGTGGCCGCGTGCACCGCCTGCCACGGCCCTGCCGGGGCGGGCGTTGAGGCGGCGAGGTTTCCGCGGGTCGGGGGGCAGCACGCGGCCTACTTGACCGCCAGCCTGAAGGCTTTCAAGACCGGCGAGCGCCAGACCGATCGCAACCAGATGATGCGGGAAATCGCCGAGCGGATGTCCGACGAGGATATCGAGGCCGTCGCCTCCTACATGTCCGGGTTACACTAAAGTGATGAGCCGCGCTACCCGGATCGCCACGCTCCTGGTTCTTATCTTTGCCGTCGCCTCGGCCAAGGGGATGGAGCCCCAGGCCGGGCGTCACTATCAGTTGGTGGGGGAGCCTCCGTCGGAGCCGATGGAGCGGGTGCGCGTCAGCGAGTTCTTTTCGTACGCGTGCCCGTTTTGTGGCGATTTCTACCCAATAATCGATGAGTGGGCCGCCGAATACGGCGACCTCGTCGACAATAAGCCGGTGGCGGTGGTCTTCCGTAGTGAGTGGGAGCCGTTCGCGCGGGCTTACTGGGTGGCGGTGGAACTCGACGCGGTCGATGACATCCACGGCCCGTTGTTTCGCGCCCTCCATCAGGAGCGGCGTCCGGTGACGGATAAAGAGTCCTTGGTCGCATTCTTCGCCGAGCGGGGTTTGGACGAGGATGAGGTCCGCCGAACCTGGGATTCGTTCTCGGTGCAGACGGCCATGAACCGCGCGGATCGCCAGGTGACCGCTGTGGGTGTTCAGGTGACGCCCAGTGTGGTCGTCGCCGATGCCTATCTGGTGACGCCACGTATGGTGGGTAGCCTTGAGGGTATGGTGGAGGTCATTGACGCCCTGGTTAGGCGTCATCTGGCGGAGGCCCGATGACCCAGCTCTCCCACCGTCTTCCGGAGGGCGCATACTCTACACTGAACCCTACCCTACCCCACGGCCCGCCGGAACGCCTCCGGATCTTGAGTTACAACATCCAAGGGGGGATTGCCACTTCCCGCTACCGGCACTATGTGACCCGGAGTTGGAAGCACTTTCTCCCCGACTCCCGCCGGCAGGGGAATCTGGACCGGATGGGCTCCCGCATCTTCGGTTACGACTTCGTCGGTCTCCAAGAGGCAGACGCGGGGAGCTTCCGTACCGGCTTTATCAACCAGGTGGAGTATCTGGCGTATAAGGCCGACTTTCCGTACTGGTACTTTCAGACCAATCGGAATATGGGCCGATTCGCCCAGCACAGTAACGGCATCCTCTCCCGGTACCGCCCCATCGGCGTCGATGAGCACCGGCTCCCCGGGGTGATCCCAGGGCGCGGCGCGCTGCACATCCGGTACGGCAGTGAGCGGGAAACCCTCCATGTGGTGTTAGTCCATATGGCGTTGGGGCGCCGGGCGCGCATGCAGCAGATGGACTTTCTGGCGGAACTGGCGAACGCTCATCGACACGTGATCGTCATGGGCGATCTCAACTGCCGTTCCGACAGCCCCGAATTGAAGAGGCTATGCCGCCGAACCGACCTACTGGAACCGCTGCACGGTATGCACACTTATCCGAGTTGGCAGCCGCGGCGGAACATCGACCACATCCTGGTCTCCTCCTCTTTGGTGGTGGATGAGGCGCGCGTCCTGGATTTCCCGCTTTCAGATCACTTGCCCATCGCCACGGAACTCGTTCTGCCGCCGGGTCTCCGGGAGGCGTTCGCCGCGGGCGCTTCCGCCCCGGTTGGCACCGCATAGCCGGTGTAATATCCTCGCGCCAACGCGGCGCGAGGAGGGAGTGGCATGGTTGGTAAAGGGCAGTCGATTCACGGCCAGTGGGGGTCGCGGTGGGCCTTCATCCTGGCTGCCACCGGGTCCGCGGTGGGGCTCGGTAACATCTGGCGGTTTCCCTATGTGGTTGGAGATCACGGCGGCGCCGCCTTCGTCTTGGTCTACCTGGCCTGCATTGCCGTCATCGGCGTTCCGGTGATGATGGCGGAGATCCTCATCGGCCGCCGTGGCCGGCAGAGTCCCATTAACACCATGCGCACCCTGCCCGCGGAGGCGGGGGCGACGCCGGCGTGGCAACTGCTGGGTTGGATGGGCGTGCTGGCCGGTTTCATTGTTCTCTCCTTCTACTCGGTGGTCGCGGGCTGGGCCTTGGCCTATGTGCCGTTCACGGCGTCGGGTATGTTCACCGGTGCGGATACCGCCACCGTGGAGGCGGCTTTCACGGGTCTGCTGGACAGTCCGGGGCAGTTATTGCTCTGGCATACGGTCTTCATCGCGTTGACCGGGTATGTCGTCTCGCGTGGAGTGCGCAGCGGGATCGAAAAGGCGGTCCGCGTTCTGATGCCGCTTCTTTTCCTGCTGCTGTTGCTGATGGTGGGCTACGGCATGGGCGCCGGGGCGTTCGCGGAGGCGGTGGCCTTCCTCTTTACGCCGGACTTTTCGGCGTTGACCGGGGAGTCGGTGCTGATCGCGATGGGGCAGGCGTTCTTCACCCTGAGCCTCGGCCTCGGCGCCATCATGGCTTACGGTTCCTATCTCTCCAGCCGATCGTCGATCCCGCGCAACGCCGGCATCATCGCCGGGGCCGATACCGTGATCGCCCTGATCGCCGGTCTGGCAATCTTTCCCATCGTCTTTGCCGCCGGACTCGATCCCCAGGAAGGAGCGGGCCTGGTCTTTGTCGCCCTTTCGTACGGCTTCGGTCAGATGCCCATGGGCATGCTGTTCGGAACCCTCTTCTTCGTCCTGCTCTCGTTCGCCGCATGGACTTCGGCGATCTCCATCACCGAGCCGGCTACCGCCTACTTGGTCGAAAGCCGCGGTTGGCGCCGTCCGCGGGCGACCTTCGCGGTGGCCGGAACAGCGTGGTTTGTCGGCATCGGGTCGATCCTCTCGTTCAACTACTGGAGCGATATGCAGATCTTGGGGATGAACTTCATGGGAGTGATGGAGTATCTCTCCACCAGCGTGATGCTGCCGCTGGGCGGCATGTTAATGGCGCTGTTCGCGGGCTGGGTCTTGCCTAGGTCGGCCACGGTGCAGGAGCTCGGTTTCAAGAACCAGGGCTGGTATATGGCGTGGCTTTTCCTGGTGCGGTACGTGGTTCCGGTGGCGATCCTTATCGTCTTCGCCCGCGCCCTGGGATTGTTCTAGCCGGGGGTGGTCAGTCGGCGGCGGAAGCGATATTCCGGCAGCCGGTCTCTTTGAGCAGCAGGGCGGCCCCAAGTGAGACGGCGGCAAAGAAGACCAGCAGCCACAGTCCAGCGTGGTAGGCGGCGGCCCCATAGGCCCCGTCGGGGGCCACCAGATCCATGGCCCAGCCGAAGCCGGTCTGGAGCACGGCGGCGCCCAGGAAGAGCCCGGTGTTGACCAGGGCGATCGCCATGCCCGACACCTGCGGTGGTGCGACCTCCTTGCCCTGGGCGTAGGCCACAACGAACGCGCCAGCCGCGATCCCCATCAGTACGAACAGCGCCGCCGCGGAGGCCCCAGGCTCCCAGGGCAGGAGGATAAGCGCCAGAATGGATGCGAGATAGCCGGCGCATCCGGCGACCAGCACCGGCTTGCGTCGCCCCATCCAGTCCGAGAGGCTGCCAGCGGCGAGGGTGGCCGCGGCGAACGCCACCAGCGAGATCGTTGTGTAATCCGCCGCGCCCGCACGGTCGAGTCCGTGGAGGTCGCGTAGTAACGGCACCGCCCACAGGCCGATAAAGGCGAAGAAGCTGCCGGCGAGGCCAAAGTCGAGCCAGAACGGCGCCCATAGCCGTTTCAAGCGGACTACAGAGCGCAGATCGAGGATCCAGTGTTGGGAGCGGCGCGCCGGCGCGCTTAGTCCCTCCATTTCGCGTACCGACCGGTAGCCGACATCTTCAGGCTTGTTGCGGACCAGTGCCCAGGAGATGGCGGCCAGCACCAATGAAAAGATCCCGAGCGCGACGAACACAGTCCGCCACTCGGTCCGTTCCAACACCACGGCCAACGGACCGGTTGCGGCGATCGCCCCAAGATTGCCCAACAGTAGCGTCAGTCCGCTGACGAAGCCGTACCGCCGGTCGCTGAACCAGACCGTGTTGCTCTTCATCAGGCCGACGAAGACCACCGAGACGCCCAGTCCGACCAACAGGCGCCCGGCAGACGCGGTGGTAAAGTCGGGGGCGAGCGCGAAGAGTATCGATCCCGCCCCGGCCACGGTGTTGCCCACCGTCACCGAAATTCGGGCGCCCACTGTGTCGGCGAGGACGCCGGCGGGGATCTGCATCGCGGTGTAGACGTAGTAGTACGAGGCGGCCAGTGAGCCGAGAGCCGCCCCGGTAACACCGAACGCCGCGGTCAGGTCGGAAGAGACGACGCCGGGAGCGATGCGGTGGAAAAAGACCAGAATGAAGCCGCAGGCGAGGACCGTGAAGATCGACCATCGGCGGACATAGAAGCCGCGATCCGCAGCCAGTCCCTGTTCAGACGCCACGGTGTGACTCCTTAACCGAAACGTAGTGGTTGGCAGAGTAAACCAAGTGCTCGCGCTCTTCGTCGGTGAGGGGGCGGGCGGCCTTGGCGGGCGCGCCGATATAGAGGTGGCCGCCTTCCAAATGCTTGCCGGGCGGCACCAGCGCGGCTGCCCCGAGGATAGTGTCGCTCTCGACAACGGCGCCGTCCAACACGATCGCGCCGATGCCGATCAAACAGCGTTCACCGATGCGGCAGGCGTGAATCACCGCGCGGTGGCCGACGGTTACGTCGTCACCGATGATCGCGGGCAGCCCACCCGGCGAGTAAGGCCCGTCGTGGGCGACGTGGACCACCGATCCGTCCTGGATGTTGGTGCGCGCGCCGACCTCAATCCGGTTTACATCGCCGCGCAAGACGCTCATCGGCCATACGGAGGCGTCCTCGCCGAGGGAGACGTCGCCGAGCACCATGGCGCTGCCGTCAACCCAGGCGCCGTTGGCCAACCGGGGGCGGCGGCCCTGATAGACGCGAATCATTGTGTGGCTCCCCTATGTAGTGGCGGGGCGGTTGCGTACACGGAATACGTTCAGACGGCGCGCCTAACCCGGCATCGTAACCAACTCCTCGGCGCTGGTCGGATGGATCGCGACCGTATCGTCGAAGTCGGCCTTGGTCGCGCCCATGCGCACCGCCACGGCGAACCCTTGCAGCATCTCGTCGGCTCCGGGTCCGAAGACGTGGACGCCGACCACCCGGCGTTCGCGCCCGACGGTGACGAGCTTCATCGCGCTGCGCCGCTTCGCCTCCTTCGGGGCGAGGGCCTGGTCCATGGAGATAAAGCGGGTGGTAAAAGCCTCAACTTCGCCGTCGCCGTAGCGCTCGCGCGCCTCGGGTTCGGTCAAGCCGACCGTGCCCATGGCCGGGTGAGAAAAGACGACGGTGGGAATGTTGTCGTACGTAAGGTGCCGGTCGGCGAATCCGCCGAACAGCCGGTCGGCAAGGCGCCGCCCGGCGGCGATGGCAACCGGCGTTAGCGGCCAGACACCGGTCACATCGCCGACGGCGTGAATGCCGG
>SKJZ01000190.1 GCA_007121755.1 Halorhodospira sp.
CGCGACCACCCAGAGGACGATGCTTCCGGGCATGGCCAGGGTGAACAGCACCGCTTGCACCACGGCCGCCACCGGCAGAATCCACGGCCGTTCGGCCAGGGCCTCGCCGACCACAGCCAGATCCTCGGCGGTCCACGGACCCCACAACGACAGGGCGAGGCCTCCACCCAACAGCAGCCCCAGTACGGCCCAGCGCCACCGCCGTTTCAAAATGCCGCGCGACTCATCCATGAGCGCTCAGCCCGATCCGGCCTGCACCCCCTGCGAGAGGCAGCCGTGATCGGGAAACGCCGGATCCGCGTCATCCGCCCCGCGATACCAGGACAACGACGGACACAACTGCACGTTCTTGCTGATAATCGTCAGTGCCGGGCCTTTCAGGGCCGCCGCGGCCACCCGGTCGGTCAAGGTCGCCAGCGTCGCGGTGACCACCCGTTGAGCCGGGGTCGTTCCCTGTTCCACCACCGCGGCGGGGTGGTCGGCGGGCAGCCCGGCCTCCAGCAATTGACGGCAGATCTCCGGAAGATTCGACAATCCCATATAGAAGACCAGCGTCTCATTGCGATGGAACGGCCCCCATACGTTGATATCGAGCTCTCCGTCCTGACGGTGCCCGGTCAGGAAGCGGCAACTCTGGGCGTAGTCGCGATGGGTCAGCGGTATCCCGGCGTAGGCGGCGCACCCTTGGGCGGCGGTGATGCCGGGGACCACTTGGAACGGAATCCCGCGCTCCATAAGCCCCTCCAGCTCTTCGCCCCCACGGCCGAAGATGAACGGATCGCCGCCCTTCAGGCGCAGCACCCGTTTCCCGGAGGCAGCCAGATCCGCCAGGCGGCGGTTGATCTCGTCCTGCGGCACGGTATGCCGGTTCTTCGCCTTCCCCACCGGCATCCGTTCGGCGTCCTTGCGCGCCAGTTCGACGAGGGCCGGCGCCACCAGCCGGTCGTAGAGCACCACATCGGCCCGCTGCATCAGCCGCAGCGCGCGGAAGGTCAGCAGATCGGGATCTCCGGGGCCGGCGCCGACCAGAAAGACCTCGCCCATCGGGCTCCGCTGCGCGGCCTCCTCTTCGAGGATACGCACCATCTGCGCCTCGCCCTCGGCCTCCCGCCCGGCCAGGACGGTCTCCGCCGCCGGCCCGTCGAAGACGCGCTCCCAAAACCGCAGCCGCTGGTCGAACGCGGGCAACGCCTGCTGCACCCGGTCGCGCAAACGTCCGGCGAGGGCGACCAGACGGCCGTAAGCGGCCGGCAGCATCGTCTCCAACCGGCTGCGGATCTGCCGGACCAGCACCGGCGCCGCGCCGCCGCTGGAGATCGCCACCAGGAGCGGCGAGCGGTCGACGAGCGCGGGCGTGATATAGCTGCAGAAGGCGGGCCGGTCGACCACGTTGACCGGAATCCCGCGCTCCGTGCAGGCGGCGTGAACCGCCCGGTCGATCTCGTCGTCCTCGCAGGCGGAGATCACCAGCGCCGCGCCCGCCTCGTCGCCCGGCGTATAAGAGCCGCCGCGGTGGTGGACCCGCCCCGGATGGGCGTCCTTTAACGCCGCCGCCTCCGGTTCCAGTTCCGGCGCCAGAAAAGTCACCTCCGCTCCCGCCTTTAACAGGCCTTCGGCCTTGCGCGCGGCGGTCTCTCCGCCGCCAAGCACGAGGCAGGGGCGGTTACGCAGATCGAGGAAGATCGGATAGTAGTCCATCGCTCGGCTTTATTTGGTGGAGGCCCGCGCTCCGGGGCATTCAGGACGGCTGAGTATAATGCTCATTTCGGCGTCCCGGCCAGGGTACACCAAGCCGCACCCGTGGCGGCGGTATTGCGTTATAAAAATAGAACTACTTATTCTTTTTTGGTCTTTGTCTCCACTGCTAGGCTCTTCTCCAACACTCTTTCGAATACCCCAGAGCCATGTACCAGTACGACCGCATCGACCAAACCGTCGTGAACGAACGGGTCGCCGAATTCCGCGACCAGACCCGGCGCTACCTGCTCGGTCAACTCTCCGAGGACGAATTCCGCCCCCTCAGGCTGATGAACGGCCTCTATTTTGAGCGCCAGGGCCCGATGCTCCGCATCAACATCCCGTACGGCGAACTATCGGCGCAGCAGATCCGGAAGCTAGCCCATATTACCCGCGCCTACGACCGCGGCTTCGGGCACTTCACGACGCGCCAGAACCTGCAGCTCAACCACCTCCGGGTGGAGGACGGTCCCGACATCCTCGCCGAACTGGCTGAGGTGCAGATGCACGCCATCCAAAGCTCCGGCAACTGCATCCGCAATATCACCTCCGACCAGTTCGCCGGCATCACCCCCGACGAAGCGGTCGACCCCCGGCCCTACTGCGAGATCGTCCGCCAGTGGGCGACCCTGCACCCGGAGTTCGCCTATCTGCCCCGGAAGTTCAAGATCGCCGTCAGCGGCGCGCGATCCGACCGCGCCGCGGTACGCGTCCACGACATCGGGCTGCGGCTGGTGCAGCGGAACGGCGAGACCGGCGCCGAGGTCTGGGTCGGCGGCGGTCTCGGCAGGCTCCCCATGCTCGGTGAACGCATCCGTGAGTTCCTGCCGGAGAGCGAGCTGCTCGCCTACCTGGAGGCGATCCTGCGCGTCTACAACCGCTACGGCCGGCGCGATAACCCCCGCCGCGCCCGGATCAAGGTATTGGTCATGGAGCGGGGCAGCGAGGCGTTCGCGAACGATGTGGAAGAGGAGTACTCCCGTCTGGAGGGCGGCGAGTTGACGGTGACGGCAGAGCGTATCGCGGCGATGAAGAGCCACTTCCAGCCGCCCCCGTACGCCGTTGCCGACGCCGCCGGCGATGAGAATGTCCTCACCTCGGCGCTGGCTGGGGACGCCGCCTTCGCCCGCTGGGTCGAACGCAATGTAGCCGAGCACAAGGCGCCCGGCTACCGCGCCGTCCACCTGTCACTGAAGCGGCGCGGCGCCGCGCCGGGAGACATCACCAGCGAGCAATTGCTGACGGTGGCCGACCTCGCCGAACGGTACGGCTTCGGTGAGGTGCGCACCACCCACCACCAGAACCTTGTCCTGCCCGATGTGCGCGCCGCCGACCTACCGGCGCTGCACCGCGAACTACAGGACGCCGACATGGCGGCGCCGACCGTGGGTCTGCTTACCGATCCCATCTGCTGCCCCGGCTGGGAGTTCTGCTCCCTGGCCAACGCGGGCTCCATTCCGGTCGCCAAGGCGATCCTCGACCGCTTCGACGATCTCGACTACGTCTACGATCTTGGCGACCTGCGGCTGAACATCTCCGGCTGCATGAACGCCTGCGGCCACCACCACGTTGGCCACATTGGCCTCCTCGGCGTCGATAAGAAGGGCGAGGAGTGGTACCAAATCCAGATCGGCGGCTCCTCCGCCGACGACGCATCGCTCGGCAAAGTGCTAGGCCCCGCCGTTCCCAAGGACGAGGTCGTGGATGTGCTCGAACGCGTGGTGGAGCGGTATCTTGAGCTGCGCCGCCCCGCCGAGCCGTTCCTGGAGACTGTCCGCCGCGCCGGTCTGCAACCCTTTAAGGAGGCCCTCCATGCTGCTGCTTGACTCCGGCGAGACCGCCCGCGACCCGTTCCACCGCCCGGCCGACCCCGACGGTCCGCTGCCGCGCAAGACGGCACTGCTCATCCCCCTCCACCGCCTGGAGGAGGCCGCGCAGCTGGATGGATTACACCTGCTGGGGGTCGAAATCGTTGCCGGCGAAGAGCCGGAAACGTTGCAAGGGTGGCTGCCCCGGCTCGACCTGGTGGCGGTGCGCCTCCACGCCGCGGGTGACGGACGGGCGTTCACCGCCGCCCGACTGCTTCGCCAACGGATGGGCTTCACCGGGCAGTTGCGGGCCACCGGGTGTTTTCATGTCGACCAACTCTCCTACTTGCGGCGCTGTGGCTTCGACGCCTTCGAGTTGAGCGACGAACACTCCGCGGCCACCGCCGCCGCGTCGCTCCGCTGCTACACTGCGACTTACCAACCCTGGCTTCCTGCATAATCATCGGGGGATCTCGCGGTGTGGGGGAAGTGCCGGCAGCGAGTGTGAACGAGACCGCCAGTCATCTAGACCTGTTACAGGAAAACCCTGGTAGCATGTGCGACGGACTACCGCATTGCCCCTTCTGAAGCCACTCCCTAGGGTCGGAGTATGGGCTCCAATAAAAACGCAGAAGCCGAGGCGCTAGCAGAGGCGCCGTCCGTATTCACTGCCTTGGATCGGCTCGCCGCGCTGGTATCCCGGCGCACCGGGGTGTCGGCCTGTTTCGTCTCCACCGTGCAAGCCGGAGGCAATCCCAATCCCGCGGCCGCGCGGCGGAACCCTCCGCCCCGCGAGAGCGGCGCGTATACCGCGCTGCCGCTGTTCTCCGCCTTGGGCGACCGCCTCGGCTACCTCTGCCTGATAGGCGCCCGGCAAGACACCGATGCCGAAGAGCGGATCGCCCTCGAACGGGACTTGGCGGACTTCTCCGCGATCGCGGCAACCCTGCTGGAACAGCACCACGCCAACGCCAACCGGCGGCTCGACCCGCTTACCGGATTGCCCGGGCGGATCGACTTCCAGGAGCGGTGCCAACCGATCCTGGAATCGTTGACCGAGCCCCGGGCCACCGCGTCGATCATCTTCCTGGATGTCAAACGCTTCTGCAGCATCAACGACGCTTACGGCGTCGCCGCCGGTGATCTGGTGCTGCGGGAGTTCGGCCGCCGTTTGGCCCAACTTTTCAACGGCCGGGGCATCATCGGGAGGGTCGGCGACGACGAGTTCGCCGTTCTACTGCCGGGCACGGGCACTGAGGATGCCGCCCACGCGTTGGAGGAGGTGCGCCACCAGGCAGCGGAACCGTCCATTCTCTATGGCGAACAGCGCATCCACAGCGGATTTACGTGCGGCGTTTCCATCTACCCCCAAGACGGCGGGCGCATGGAGGATCTGATTCGGCGCGCGGAGCTGGCCGTCGCCGACGCCGAACGGCTAGGACAGTTCAGCGCCTTCTATGAACGGGGCACAGTGACCGGCAAGCGCCGTGAGTTCGATCTCGAGGTGGCCTTACGCGAGACCCTGCGCAGCGGTGGACTGCAACTGCACTACCAATTGGTCTTGTGCCTGGCGACCGGCCGGATATGCGAGATGGAGGCATTGGCGCGGTGGCACCACCCGAAGTTCGGCGATGTCCCGCCCGATCTGTTCATCCAAGTAGCGGAGCAGGTGGGATTGATCGCCGCCCTCGACCGCCAGATTCTGCGCCAGGCGCTGAAGGAGACGGCCGGTGGCGGCCTGCCGGTCGCGGTGAACCTCTCGGCGGACAGCTTTCACGATCCGAAGCTCCCCGAGGTCGTCCGCGAGGCGCTGGAGGAGAGTGGGCGCAAACCCGAGGCGCTAATATTGGAGATTACCGAACGGCTGCTCACCGATCCCAAACGGGCCGGTAAGATCCTCGGCGACCTGCGTAATCTGGGGGTGCGGGTAGCGGTGGACGATTTCGGCACCGGCTACTCGGCGCTTGGCATCCTACCGGAGTTGCCCGTCCACCGGTTGAAGGTGGACAAACAGTTCTTGATCGGACGGCAGGAGGATCCCACTTACGACGCCATTATCCGCTCCAGTATCGCGCTGGCCCACGGTATCGGTGTGGAGATCCTGGTCGAGGGGGTCGAGCGAACGGAGGATCTTGAGTGGTTGGGAGAGCAGGAGTGCGACCTGGCCCAAGGGTTCCTGATTCACCGGCCGGTCCCGCTTAGCGAGATCTCCGTGGATGAGCGCCAATGTTGAAGATCCGGCGCGCCAATGAACGGGGCCGCACCCGCACCGATTGGCTCGAAAGCAGCCACTCGTTCTCATTCGGCGAGTACCGTGATCCGGCACACGACGGACTCTCGGTCCTGCGGGTCCTGAACGACGACCGCGTCGCCCCTGGAGCAGGCTTTCCGCCCCACGATCACCGGGACATGGAGATCATCAGCTGGATCTTGGCCGGCAGCCTGGCCCACGCCGACAACATGGGGCACAGCCGGGTGCTCCACGCCGATGAGATGCAGATCATGACCGCCGGCAGCGGCATCCGCCACTCCGAAACGAACCCGTCATCCACCGATCCGGTCCACTTTCTGCAAATCTGGCTCAAGCCCCAACGGCTAGGCCAAAAACCCGATTACCGTCAAGCACGCGTTTTCGCCGCCGGGGAGACCGGCATCCGCTGCGCCGCCGCCCCCGAAGAGCAAGGACTTCTCCACTTGGCGCAGGACGCCAAGGTCTGGGCGGTACGCCTCGCCCCCGAAGAGGAGGGGGCGTTGGCCCTGGGGGTCGGCCGCCAGGGATACTTCCATGTGGCGGTTGGCGCGGGCGAACTCAACGGTCGGTGGCTCGACACCGGGGACGGGGTCCATATCGCCGGGATCCGCGAGGTAACGCTCCGCGGCGGCGCCGAAGGGTTGGCGGGCGTCTTCCTCGACCTGCCGTAAGCGTGCCGCGCCCTACGAGGTGAACTCGTAAACGGCTGTCACCCGGTTTCCCGGCGCATGGTAGACCACCTCACGGCACAACGAACGCACCAGCACGATGCCGTGGCCCGCGGCCAACGGGTGCGGCAGACCGCCGGGATCGGTGGCCTCCATATAGCGCTCGAAATCGAAACCGTCCCCCGAGTCTTCAACCTCGACCACGACCGCGCCCCATCCATTGCGATCGCCCTCCGGATCGTGGCTGACCGTCAGCCGGATCTCCCCCTCCTCCAGCTGCTCCATGGCCTCGGCGCGCAGGCGGTAGTACTCCTCGAATCCGTCCGGATCCTTCTTCAACGACGAGTCCAACCCCAACACCCCGTGCTCCAGGGCGTTGGTATACAACTCCGAGACGACGACGTAGAGCCGCTGACGGTGCGCCTCCATCGCCCCGAGTTCGGCGAA
>SKJZ01000089.1 GCA_007121755.1 Halorhodospira sp.
CCCACGCTGTCGGCGATGGCGCGCATCCGCTCCCAATCGACGACCCGGGAGTACGCCGAAAAGCCGCCGATAATCATCTTCGGCCGGTGCTCGGCGGCGAGCCGTTCAACCTGCGCGTAGTCGATCATGCCGTTCTCATCGACGCCGTACTGCACCGCATTGAAGATCTTGCCAGAGAAGTTCACTTTGGCGCCGTGGGTCAGGTGGCCGCCGTGGTCGAGGCTCATGCCGAGGATGGTGTCGCCGGGCTGCAACAGCGCAAGATAGACCGCGGCGTTAGCCTGCGAGCCCGAGTGGGGCTGCACATTGGCGTAATCGGCCCCGAAGAGCGCCTTGGCGCGGTCGATGGCGAGCTGTTCGGCCTGATCGACAAACTCGCAGCCGCCGTAGTACCGCTTAGCGGGGTATCCCTCGGCGTACTTGTTGGTCAGCACGCTGCCTTGGGCCTCCAGCACGCGCGGACTGGCGTAGTTCTCGGAAGCGATGAGTTCGATATGCTCCTCCTGCCGCCGGCGCTCGCCGTTAATGGCGGCGTCCAAATCAGGATCGAAGGCGGCGATGGTCATCTCTTTTGAGAACATGAATACTCCTCGGTTTAAATGGGGACCGTGTCGAAAACGGTCCATCATACAAAGAGACGCAGAGACAAAACCACCTCATCCGCCCAACCCTCGCGACTGTGAAACTGACGATTTGAAACTAAAAATGACGCCATGGCCCGCCTGACACTCAGACTTACGCTCGACAGCGGCGCCCGCATCGGGCCCGGCCGGATTATGCTGCTCGACGGCATCGACCGCACCGGCTCGATCTCAGCGGCGGCGCGCGACCTGGGCATGTCGTACCGGCGGGCGTGGCTGCTGGTGGACCGGCTGAACCAGGCGTGCCGGGAACCCGTGGTGTCCACGCGCTACGGCGGCCGGCACGGCGGGGGCGCCGCGCTCACCGATTTCGGCCGCCGGCTGGTGGCAGAGTTCAACGCCATGCAGGAGGAGGCGCGGGAGGCGCTGGCTCAACGCATTGCAACTCTGGAGAGAGACACGGGGCCGTGACCGCCCTCATCTTCATCCTCGGCTTGGCGGCCTTGTTGGCCGGCGCCGAACTGCTGGTTAGCAGCGCCGCCAAGGTCTCGGAACGTGCAGGACTGTCGCCCCTGGTCGTCGGCCTGACGGTCGTGGCCTTCGCCACCAGCACCCCGGAGCTGGCGATCGCCGTCCGCGCCGCCTTCGCCGGCGGCGCCACCGCCGCGGTCGGCGTCGGCAATGTCATCGGCAGCAACATCGCCAACATCCTCCTCATCTTCGGCCTCACCGCCGCCGTGGCCCCGGTGGTGGTCCGGCGGCGGCTGATCCGAGTGGAGATCCCGGTGATGGTGGCGATCTCCGTGGCCGTCTACCTGCTCTGCCTGAACGGGCGGCTGGGAACCCTTGAAGGCCTGCTTATGGTAGGCGGACTGACCGGCTACACCGGATGGATGCTGATCCAGGGCAGGCGCCCTGCCGTGCCTCCGCCCCCAGAGCGGGATACGGAAAACGGCGGTGCGGGGGAGGGGGGGAGTCCCGTTCAGGGTGTCGGTCGCCTGGACGGCGACCGTCAAGCCTCCAGGGACGGATTCACGGCGTCCCTGAACGGGACTCCCCCCCTCCCCCGCACCGCCGTTTTCCGTATCCCGCTCTGGCTCCAGGACACAGCGGCGATCGTGGCGGGGATCGTCATGCTCACCGCCGGCGCCCACTGGACCGTAGAGTCCGCCACCACCCTGGCCCACGCCCTCGGCCTCGGCGAACTGGTCGTCGGCCTCACCGTGGTTGCGGTGGGCACCTCACTGCCGGAACTGGCCGCCACCGTGGTGGCCGCGCTGCGGGGCGAGCGGGAGATGGCGGTGGGGAACATCATCGGCAGCAATATCATCAATCTGCTGGGGGTGCTTGGCCTCACCGCCGTGCTGGCCCCCGGCGGCCTGCCGATCCCCCCGGCCGCGCTCCACTTCGATCTGCCGGTAATGATCGTAGTGGCGGCGGCCTGCCTGCCGATCTTTTTCACCGGGCACGCCGTCGACCGCTGGGAGGGGTGGTTGTTCCTGGGATACTACGCCGCCTATACCACCTACCTGCTGATGGCGGCCCACAGCCACGCCGCGCTCGGTCCGTTCAGCGTGGTCATGGCCTTCTTCGTGCTGCCCCTGACTGCGGTCACCGTCGCGGTGACGGTGGTTCACCAAATCACTTATAGCCGCAGACCAGGGCGTGATTGAGCGGAACCGTCAGGTCGTTCGGGGAGACGCTGGCGGTGATTTTTGGCGAGAGCGGATCGGCCAGATCGATGATCTGCCCCCGGTGGACGCGCTTGCCGTGCCCCTCCATGGCGATAGCGACCAGCGGCTTGGCTTTTTCCTCTTTACCGGCGCGCACGACCAAGCCGATTCGATTGTCGCTCAGCCGCACGAAAGTGCCCGGCGGGTACTTCCCGACCAAATCGAACAGCAGCTTGGCCCACTGCTCCGGCCACGCCTTTCCGCCCTGCTGCATGATGTACTCCATCGCCTGCGGTGGATCGACCGCGTTGCGGTAGCCGCGCGGGACAACCAACGCCAGATAGGCGTCGGCGATAGCAATCGGCGGAACGATCGGGCTCAGCGACTTGCCGGATATGCCATTGGGATAGCCCTCGCCGTCAACCCGTTCGTGGTGTTGCAGGACCGCCTTCAACCACCCAGGGGTAACGTTCGGCATCCCTTTGAGCAGGTCGTAACTGCGCCGCGGATGCTCCCGCAGCGCCGCGCGCACCTTTTCAGAGATCTTCCCCGCGAACCCTTCCAACCGCTCCTGCAAGCGCAACATGCCGATATTACCGGTCAATGAGGCGCAGATAGCGTCCACCCGCTGCGCTTCCGACAAGCCGCCACGGCCGGCCAACGCGCTGCCCAACACCGCCGTCTCCAGACAGTGGCTAATGGTGTAGCTAAGCTCGCGCTCGGTCAGCGTAGCGGTGATCATCGCCGACGGATCGTACTGCACCAGCGCATCAATCCGGTGCGCCAAACGCAGGACACGGGCTGAAAAGCTGGTATCTCCGGCCTTAAAGGCGTTGAACGCCTTGGTAACCACCGTATGGATCCGCTCCATCTCCAGGAACGGATTGAAGTAGTGCGCGCTGGGGGCCTCGGGACGCATGGTCCGGAAGACCTGATCCGACTCGTCGCCGGACGATTCAGAACCGGCCTCGTCAGCCTCGTCGGTCTCTTCTTCGTCGTCCGGCTCTTCGACAGGTTCAGGGGCCGGCTCGCCCTCCCGGGCAATGTAGACCCCCTCCGTGAGCAGCGTCGCCCGCTGATGCCTCGTGTCCACGGTCTCGCCGCGCTGCATGATCAGCCTGCCGCGCGCGTTATAGACCGAGAATGGCAACGGTTGGCCAAGCTCGATCTCATCATGCGGGATTGCGGGGGTATCCGTTGACAACTGCCCGACTCCATCTCGCCCACCGTCGTGGCGGGACGCTCACACTTCCAAACGACACTGGCGGACCATTCTAACGTGACGAAGAGCGAAATGGTGCAATCACGTAGCGATTCCGCGTGTCTTTATCGCCACAGCCCGGCCGGAGATCCACACGGAAAGAAAAATTCACCGAAAATTCATGAAATAGAGCCGGCACGGCGTCCAGTCAGGGCGCCTCCAATCCGTGACGGGCGAAGATCGCCCGGCCGCGCTCGCTGAGCAAGAAGCGGTAAAAGTCGCGCGCGTCGTCGCCGGCGCCGCGCAGCAGTACCATCCGGTGGCGCAACGGTGCATGGTCACCGGGGGGCAGGATTTGATACCGGACCAACTCCGCGTAGCGTGTCCCGGCCACCAGCGGCCACGCGACAATGCCCCCGTCGTTGCGAGGAGAGAGGGCGAGGCGCGCCGCCCTGGCGGCGTTCTCCCCATAGACCAAGCGCGGTTCGATGCCGCCCCACAAGCGCGCCCTCTCCAGCAGATCACGGGCGGCCATGCCGTACGGCGCCGCCTCTGGATCGGCGATCGCGAAGCGGCGGATCTCACCCCGCTCCAGCGCCTCACGCAAACCGTCCAGGCCAGCCGCCGGATCGACCGCCGCCCCCGGAGGGCTGACGATGGCGAGACGCCCCTGGGCGTAGACCGTGCCGCGATCCTCGGCCAGCCCCTCCCGGTAGAGCTCGAAGACGAACCGCTCATCGGCGGCGAGAAAGAGTTCGAACGGCTCTCCCCGGTCGATCCGCCACTGCAGATTACCGGTAGAGGCGTATGAGACCCTGGGACGCGCGCGGCCGGTAGCCGCGAACCGCTCGACCGCCTCCTGCAACGCGATCTGCATATGGGAGGCGGCGGCCACCCGCGGCCCCTCCGCCGCCCCTGCGGTAACGGCGGCCGCGGCCAGGAGCGCGCCGATCAGTAATCCACCTACTAACTTTACGGAAAGTATCTTCAAACCGGCACCACTTAAAAGTCGAAGATCGCGCCGACGGCCAACGCCCACGCCGTCTCGTCTTGGACCCCCCAGCGGTCGAGAGTGCTCCCCTCCCGCCACGGCGCCAGCTCCCGACCCGGCTCATTGGCCAGCCGGGCGTAGTTCACGTAGAGGCGCAGCTCCGGCGCCGTTTGGAATTCGGCGCCCACGGCGGTCATGGCCGCATCCGCGTCGTCACTGCCGTCCGCGTCCAGTACATAGTGCTGCGCCTTCACCGCCAACTCATCACTTAAACGGTAGCGCAGCCCCGCGCCGTAGGCCTCGTCTTCCGGCTCTTCCGCCTTCTGATAGAAGAGCGTGACACGCAGATCGCGCCAATCGTAAGAGGCCGCCGCCCGCGAAACCTTGCGTTCATCCCCGGCGCTGAACGCCTCATGGGCCACCGCCAGGTAGACGCTCCCGCCGTGGTAGGCCAACGACGCGCTGACGGCGCTTTGGTCATTGCCGTCCACCGCGTCCCCTTCCTCGGTCTCCATGGAGTAGACCGCCTCGAAGATGACGGGGTGGATCTCCGGGCTACGGTAGCCGACGCCGTTCTTCAGCCGTCCATCGAAGCCGCGGTCGCCGGTCTCGTTGCGAATGATATTCCGGGAATCGCCGATCTGATCGGGAAAGAGGTCCACGCGGCGGGCGACGCGCTTGGCGGGAGTGTCGTAACGACCGGCGCGCAACAGCCCCCACTCGCCCCGAAATCCGGCGTAGACATCCCGCCGCCGCGTGTCACCGGTATCGAGCGCCACCTCTCCCTCGAACCGGGCCACCCCTTCCAGCTCCGGCGTCACGCGATGAACGCCGTAGACCCCGAGGCGGCCGGCGTTGCTGGCCAGGTTATGAGCGCTGTAATCGCCGCCGTCGTTTACGTGAGTGACCGCGAAGTGGGCGCGGCCGTAGACCTCCACGCCTTCCGCCTCTACCGCCCCGGCCAACAGGAGGGCGCAGGCCGCCAACGGCCACCGGCCCGCCAGACCCGCCAGACCCGCCAGACGCCCCGGGATCGTCGCGCTCCGTCTCTCGGGAATCACCGGCATCCACTCCAACCCATAGCAACGAAGGCCTTTATAACGGAGAATACGGATTATTGCAGTCAATATCCCCAAGGAGCACGAAAACATGCCGGGCGTACTTCTCCTGATGGCCGTGGCCCTGCTCTCGCTCATCGGTATCACAGTCCGCCCGACATCGCCGGTGATCAGCAACGCCGCCTTCATGCTCGCCGGGATCCTCTTCGTCTTAGCGGTATTGGCCTTCTTCGGTTTGATCTGACCCCGGTTCTTTCAACCGGGCGCATGAACAGGAGTCGCACGTTACATGGCGCAATACATTTACACCATGAACCGGGTATCGAAAGTGGTACCCCCGAAGCGCGAGATCCTCAAGGACATCTCGCTATCGTTCTTCCCGGGCGCAAAGATCGGCGTGCTCGGTCTCAACGGCTCCGGCAAATCGACGCTGCTGCGCATCATGGCGGGGCTCGACCAGGAGATCGACGGCGAAGCGCGCCCGCAACCGGGGATCAAGATCGGCTATCTGCCCCAGGAACCCCAGCTCACCCCGGATAAGGATGTGCGCGGCAACGTTGAAGAGGGGGTCGCCGAAACCAAAGCGCTGGTCGACCGTTTCAACGAGGTCTCCGCCAAGTTCGCCGAGCCCGACGCCGATTTCGACGCCCTGATCGCGGAGCAGGCGAAGCTCCAAGACCGGATCGAGGCCGCCGGCGCGTGGGATCTCGACCGCAAACTGGAACAGGCCGCCGACGCGCTGCGCCTGCCCCCGTGGGACGCCGAGGTCAACACCCTGTCGGGCGGCGAGCGCCGCCGGGTGGCACTCTGTCGGCTGCTACTCTCGGCGCCGGACATGCTGCTGCTCGACGAGCCGACCAACCACCTCGACGCCGAGAGCGTGGCGTGGCTGGAGACCTTCCTGGCCGAATTCCCCGGCACCGTGGTGGCGGTCACTCACGACCGCTACTTCCTCGACAACGTGGCCGGCTGGATCCTGGAGTTGGACCGGGGGCGCGGCATCCCCTTCCAGGGCAACTACACGGCCTGGCTGGAGCAGAAGGAGAAGCGCCTGCAGCAGGAGGCCCGTGAGGAGCAGTCCCATCAAAAGACGGTGAAGGCCGAGTTGGAGTGGGTCCGCCAGAACCCCAAGGGGCGCCAAGCCAAGAGTAAGGCGCGGCTCAAGCAGTTCGAGGAGCTCCAATCCCAGGAGTTCCAGAAGCGCAATGAGACCCAGCAGCTCTACATCCCGCCGGGGCCGCGGCTCGGCAACAAAGTCATCATTGCCGACGGCGTCCAGAAGGCGTTCCGCGAGCAACTGCTCTACGAGAACCTGACCTTTAACGTCCCGCCGGGCGCCCTGGTCGGCATCATCGGCCCCAACGGCGCGGGCAAGACGCCCCTCTTC
>SKJZ01000093.1 GCA_007121755.1 Halorhodospira sp.
CGCTATGCAGCACCGGGCAGGCCAGCGCATCGTTGTGGATACGAAGCGCCAGCGGGGCAAGCAGAGAGGCGGTGTAGAGGCTGTAGTCACACAGCCGCTGGCGGGGGATCCCCAGCCCGTCGCGCTCCAACTGCTTGCTGATCCGGTTCAGCGGCAGGTGGTCGATAAACTTGCTGACCACCGTGTGTGCCAACACGCTCGCCCCGACCTGCGCCCCCGGCATCGGGGCATCCGCATCGGCACGGATTCGGTCGGTTGCTTGTTATTGACTCCCATCTCACTCCCCTCCTAACAACGCTCGGTCAACATGAGTAATTGAAAGGTCGCCCCCGTCGGCTCCGCCGGAGCCGGCCCAGAGACGCGGGGTGGGTCATCGGAACGCTACCAGGCCATCCTTACATCTGGCTTACAGCAGCCGGGCGCCCCGGATCATGGACGCACCCGCTTGACCTAGTTGCCCTGTCGCGAGGAGTGGGTTCAATCGTCCCGGACCTGACAACCCGACGACGCTTTGCTCATTGCCCAGCTCCGGTACCACTATTGATGACGGACGTGACTTGCAACTTCCCCGCCTCCCCACCGAAACTCTCTCCTTCACCCAACACCACTGAGATCTCATGACTGGAGAATCACTGCGTATCGCGACCCGCCGTTCACAACTCGCCCTCTGGCAAGCCGAGCATGTGGCCGCAGAGCTCCGGCGCCTCCATCCGGGGCTGGAAGTAACCCTGGTACCGATGTCGACCCGCGGCGATGAGATTCTCGACCAGCCCCTCGCCCGCATCGGCGGCAAGGGCCTGTTCATGAAAGAGTTGGAAGAAGGCATGCGGGAGGGCAAGGCCGACCTGGCGGTCCACTCGATGAAGGACGTGCCGTGGCAACTGCCCGACGGTTTCGACATTGTCGCCATCACCGAGCGGGCTGATCCGCGCGACGCCTTCGTCTCCAACCGGTACAAGGGAATCGGCGAGCTTCCGGAAGGGGTCAAAGTGGGCACGGCGAGCCTGCGGCGCCAATGCCAAATCAAGGCCCGCCGCCCCGACCTTCAGGTGGAGGTGTTGCGAGGCAATGTCCAGACGCGGCTAGGCAAGCTCGACGACGGCCAGTTCGACGCCATCATTCTCGCCGCCTCGGGTCTCGACCGTCTGGAGCTACAGCACCGGATCACCGCTCGGCTATCGCCGGACGAGAGCCTGCCGGCGGTCGGCCAGGGCGCCCTGGGGATCGAGTGCCGCGCCGATAATGAACGCGTCCGGGAATTGACGGCGGCGCTCAACCATACTCAGACCCGGATCTGCGTCGACGCCGAACGGGCCATGAACGCCCGACTGGAGGGCAGTTGCCAAGTACCCATCGCCGGCTTCGCCGAGTTGCTGGCCGACGGCCTGCACCTGCGGGGCTTGGTTGGGTCGCCCGACGGCCGCGAGGTGCTCCGGGGCGAGATCCGCGGCGCACCGGAAGACGCGGCCGCCATTGGCGACAGCCTCGGGCGCGATCTTCTCGAGCGCGGAGCGGACCGTATTCTTCAAGGGCTGGCAGAGTAGCGGGGTAGACCAGGGTGTCGGATTCGGGCGGGCCACTGAGCGGAACCGCGGTCGTGTTGACGCGGCCGCAGGGGCAGACCGCGGAGGCGCAACACGCCCTGGAAACCGCGGGGGCCAGGGTGCTGCTCTTCCCGGCGCTGGAGATTGTCCCCGAACCGGAGAGCGATGCATTGCGCAATGGGGCCGCCCGCGCCACCGAGGCCCACCGGTTGATCTTCGCCAGCCCCAATGCGGTGCGGTACGGCGTGCCGTGGATACGGCAAGCCGGCGGACCGGCGCCCGGCACCCTCTTTGCCGCCGTCGGCGAGGCAACCGCCGCCGCCCTGGAGCGGGAAGGGTTGGCGCCGGTGGTGCGTCCGGCCAACGGCGCCACCTCGGAAGACCTGCTCGCCGAACCGGAATTTGTGCAGATCCGCGGCGAGCGTGTCATGATAGTACGAGGGGTTGGCGGAAGAGGTTACCTGGCCGACACCCTGCGGCGGCGCGGCGCCTCGGTGGAGTTCCTGGAAGTCTACCGGCGGCGGAGGCCCGCGGCTGACCCGGCGCCGCTGCTGACCGAAATAAGAAAGGGGGGCGTGGCCGCGGCAGTGGTCACCAGTGCGGAAGCCCTTAAAAATTTTGTGGCCCTCATTGGCCCCGAAGGCCGGGAGTGGCTTGCCGCGGCGGCATTGATCGTTGTAAGCGAACGTATTGCAGTCCAGGCGAGGCCCTTGGCCAGCCGGGTGGAGGTCGCGGAGACGCCATCAGCGGACCATTTGGTGGCGGCCGTCGCCCGAGCCCTGGCGATACCGCAACAGGAGCAGAACCGATGAGCGACGAACAGCGTCCACCGGCCAGCCCCGACTCGACAGACCCCTCCGTGCCCGATGCCGAGGAACAGCGGGATACGGATCCCGGCAACGGCGAAGAGCCGCCTGCACCCGCCGCTCCACCTGTCGCGGAAGGGCGCAAGGGGCCCGCTCAGTGGCCGCTGTGGCTCGTTCTCTTGTTGCTCGCCGTCGCCGGGGGCGGGGGCGGATACTTCCTGTACCACGCCACCGAGACAGCCCGAAGCGACTTGGCGGCCGATCTCGCCGAGACACGGAGCGCCGTCGACGGGCTGAGCGAAGCGCTGGAACAGGCCCGCGAAGAGGCCCGGACGGCCGAGGAGCGTGCCGGCGAGGCGGCCGCAGCCCAGTCGGGATTCTCGGAACGGCTTGCCGGGATGGATGAACGGCTCGCCGGGATGGATGAACAGATCGACGGCTTTGCGAGCCGGCAGGAGGGGATCGCCGACGGACTCGAGCGCTTGGGCGCCCTGGCCGATGCCCACGAAGAGACCTGGATTCGATCCGAGGCCGGCTATCTCACCCAAGTCGCCACCCACCGGGTCCGCTTTCACCGCGATATCGACTCCGCCCTAGCGGCCCTGGAGGGCGCCGATGAGTTGCTCACCCGCCTTGGGGGTCGAGGTATCGGCTCTCGCCAAGCAGTGGGCGAGGCAATCGACGCGCTGCTCGACTACTCTCCACCTAATATGTCGAGGATCGGTAACCGCCTCGACTCTTTGGCGGCAGCGGTCAACGACTGGAAGCTGCGCGCCGAACGGCGGGACGCTGAGGAGGTGGAGATGCCGTGGACCGGGGCTGACGAGGGGTGGCGAGGGTTGGCCGACCGCGCCTGGCTGCGGCTGCGGGAAGGGCTGGGCGCTCTGGTGACCATCCACCGTGAGGACGAGGTGGTGCCCTACATCCCCCCGGAGAAGCGCTACTTTCTCCGCGAGAGCCTGCGGCTGCAGTTAGAGGGCGCCCGGCTCGCACTGATACTGCGCGACGAGGAAATGTACCGAATGAGCCTGGAACGCGCCGGAGAGTGGCTGGCGCACCACTTTGATATGGAGGACGCCGAGGTGAATGAAGCACGCACGGCCCTTCAAGAGTTGGCGGCCACGTCCATCGTGGCGCAGCCGCCGGATATCGGCCCCATCCTCGAACCGTTGAAGCCGTTCTGACATGCTGCGCCTGTTCACCGCCTTACTGATCCTCATCGCCGCCGTGGCTGGCGCCCTCTATATCAGCCACGAGGGCGGCTACATCCTCTTCTCGCTTGGCCCCTGGCGCATCGAGATGAACTTGGTGGTCTTTCTGACCCTCCTCGCCCTGGCCGGTTTCGTGCTCTACCTGCTGCTCGCCACCCTGGGCCGCATCGTCTCACTGCCGCGCCGGTTGAAGCGTTGGCGGCACCAGCGGAAGCTGGCGCGGGCCCGCAACGACCTCAGCCACGGCCTGCTGGAGCTGGCCGAAGGCGATTACGAGGTCGCAGAGCGGCAACTTACCCGTTCTGCGGCGCGCAGCGAGGCACCGCTGGTCAACTACTTAGCCGCCGCCATCGCCGCCCAACGCCGCGGCGCACGCGAAATGCGGGACCACTACCTGGCCATAGCCGAACAGGGTGGGCGGCAGGCTCGCACCGCCGTGCGGCTGCTGCAGGCCCAGTTGCAAACAGACGGCGGGCAGTGGGAGGAGGCTCAGGCGACGCTGACCGATCTGTTGGAGCGGGAGCCAGACCACCGCCGCATTCTCGAGCTGATGGTCGCGTGCTGCACCGCGCTAGGCGACTGGGAACGCCTGGAGCACCTCCTGCCACGACTTCGCCGCCACCGTGTCGTCAGCGAGGAGCAACTGACCGAACTGAACCGATGGGTGGCCCGAGAGCGGCTGACTTATGCCGCCTCCCGCGGGCCGGGCTCACTGGAACGGACCTGGAAAGAGTTGCCCCGCGCCCTTCGCGGCGACGACGATGCGCTCGGCACCTATATCGACGGCCTGCTGCTCCACGGCCAGTACAAAGCGGCCGAAGCCCTGTTGCGCCGCCGGCTGCAAAAGTCGTGGAACGACTCCATGCTGCGCCGCTACGCGGCGCTGCCGGCGGCGGCGGGCGGAAACCGCCTGGGCCAAGTGGAGACATGGCTCAAGGAGCGCCCGGAGAACCCGGTACTCCTCTACCTCGCCGGCATTCTGGCCTTGCGTGAACGCCTCTGGGGACGGGCGCGCAGCTACCTTGAGGCTGCCGTGGCGCGATCCGCGCAACCGGAGTACTTCAGGGCGCTCGGGGCGCTGCAAGAGCATCTTGGCGAACAAGACGCGGCCAAGGCCAGTTACCGACACGCCCTCGACCTAGCCGCCCCCGGGGAGCCGCTCCCCGAATTGCCGGAGCCGCGCACCACCAAATCACCGGTTGACGACGAAACGGCGATATCCGTGGCGGAGACTTACCAAGCGCACAATGAAGACCCCAGCACCGACGCTGGGCCGGCGCGGTAACATTCCCGGGGGCAAGAAAAACGGGCCGAGGGTGGGGGGCTCCGCATCCTCGGCCCGTTTTTCTTGCGCCTTCTAGCCTTCTAGCCTTCTAGGAGGATTCCGCCGGCTCCGCCATTTGCGCCTCCACCACGGCCAGGGCTGTCATGTTCACAATGCCGCGCACTGTGGCAGATGGCGTCAATACGTGCGCCGGGCGCTCGGTTCCCAACAACACCGGCCCAACCGAGACACTGTCCGTAGTCGCCTTCAACAGGTTGAAAGCGATATTGGCGGCGTCCACCCCCGGCATAATGAGCAGATTGGCCTGGCCGCTGAGCTGGGTCCGGGGGAAAATCCGGCGCCGGACCTCCTCATTGATGGCGGCGTCGCCGTGCATCTCCCCCTCCACCTCCAGCGTGGGATCGCGGTCCTGGATCAATTGCAGCGCCTCGCGCATCTTCATCGCCGATGGGTGGTCCGAAGTGCCGAAGCTGGAGTGGGAGAGCAACGCCACCTTCGGCGTCATACCGAAACGGCGCACGCCGTTAGCGGCCAACAACGTCATCTCGGCGATCTCGTGCGGATTGGGATCCTGATTCACGTAGGTGTCGCACAGGAAGAACGTCCCCTTCGGCATGATCAAGACATTCATCGCCGCCAAATGCCGGACCCCGCGCCGCAGCCCGATGACATCCCGGACATGCCCCACTTGCTGGCGATAACGCCCCTCCATGCCGCTCACCATTGCATCCGCGTCGCCGAGCCGAACCATCAGCGCGGCGATCACTGAGGTACTGGTCCGCACCACCGTGCGCGCTCTCGCCGGAGAGACGCCCCGGCGCTCCATCAGGCTGTGGTAGAACTCCCAGTAATCCCGGTAGCGGGGATCGTCCTCGGGGTCTACCAACTCAAAGTCCTCGTCCATCCGGAGCCGCAAACCGAGCCGGCGGAGCCGCATCTCGACCACCCGGCGGCGCCCGATGACAATCGGCTTGGCCAACCCCTCGTCCACCACCAACTGGACCGCCCGCAGGATAGGTTCCTCTTCTCCATCGGTGTAGACCACGCGCCTGGGATCCTCTCGCGCCCGCTCAAAAATCGGCTTCATCACCAGACCGGATTGGAAGACATACTGCGACAACTGCAGGCGGTAGAGCGCGAAATCCTCGATATCGCGTGACGCCACGCCGCTCTCCATGGCGGCCTCCGCCACCGCCGGTGCGATACGCGTGATCAACCGCGGATCGAACGGCTTGGGGATCAAGTAGTCGGCCCCGAAGCGCAGCGGACTGCCGCCGTATGCGGCGACCACTACTTCCGACGACTCCTCCAGCGCCAGGCCGGCGATGGCCTCCACCGCCGCGATCTTCATCTCCTCGTTGATCGCCGAGGCGCCGACATCGAGCGCGCCGCGAAAGAGGAACGGGAAACAGAGGACGTTGTTGACCTGGTTGGGGTAGTCGGAACGCCCGGTCGCGATCACCGCGTCGGGGCGCACTTCCCGCGCCTCCTCCGGCAGTATCTCCGGGACCGGATTGGCCAGCGCCAGGATCAGCGGATTCTCGGCCATGGTTTTGACCATGGCCTGACTGAGCACCCCGGGCCCCGACAGGCCGAGAAAGATGTCGGCGCCCTCGATGACCTCGCGCAGCGTGCGTGACGCCGTCTCGCGGGCGTAGCCCTGTTTGCGCGGATCCATGTACTCCTTGCGCCCCTTATAGAGCACGCCGGTGCGGTCGCAGACAGTGATGTTCTCTTTGCGCAACCCCATTGCGACCAGCAGATCGAGGCAGGCGATCGCCGCCGCCCCGGCGCCGGAACAGACCAGGGTCACATCCTCCAGACGCTTCTCCACCACGCGCAGGCCGTTGCGGACGGCCGCCGCAGTGATGATGGCGGTGCCGTGCTGATCGTCGTGGAAGACCGGAATGTTCATCCGCTTCTTGAGCGCCTCTTCCACTTGAAAGCATTCCGGGGCCTTGATGTCCTCGAGATTAATGCCGCCGA
>SKJZ01000071.1 GCA_007121755.1 Halorhodospira sp.
CCTTGCTCGAGACCCGTCCCGGAGATCTGCTAATCCTTGGCAAGGTTGGCTACGCCCGCGCCCGCGGCCTGCGCCTCGGCTCGACCGCGAAAGCGATGCTGGGACAGGCGCCGGGGCCGGTGATGATCTACGACGAGGCGGCCCCATCGGCGGCGTCCGTTCTAGTGGTGGTGGAGTCGGCCGATCAGGGCGCGCGGGCGCTGTTGACCGCGGCGGCACTGGCCGGCGACGGTGACGCGCAACTGACCGTGCTGCTACCGCCCCTGGGGAGCCCCGAGACCACCGAGCAACGCGACCGGGCTGTCGAAAGCACGCTGGCGCGCGTGCCCGGCGGCGTGAACCACCGCCTCCGCCCCCTGACCCGCGGGAGCCCCGCCGCCATCGCCGCGGCGCTCCGCGGCGAGCCGGGACGGCAACTGGTTATCGGCCGCGACAGCGCGTTACTAAAAGGCGCCGCCGCGCAGAAGCATTTGGAGGCGGTCGATCTGCCGGTGGTGGTGGTGCCTTAAGGGTTAGGTTCGAATTACCGGCATCCGGAGGCGGGCCTCCCCCGTTCAGGGACGCCGTGAATCCATCCCTGGAGGCTTGACGGTCGCCGTCCAGGCGGCCGACACCCTGAACGGGGGAGGCCCGCCCCCGGATGCCGGTAATTCGAGATCTGTAGGTAGTGCCGCAAACACTCTTACATCAGTAGCCGCCTTTGCGCCGGCTCTCAGGCAGGCCGCCGATCCGGGCCGCCTGCTTCGACGGCTGCATCGGAAAGATGTCGTAGAGATCCTTCGACTGGACCTTCTCGCCCCACTGATCGGACATCGCCTTGACGATGTTGCGGTCGTTGGGCTGGTTGGCGCCGTTATTGATGTACTCGTCGCGGAGGTAGTTGATCACGTCCCACGCCTTGTCGGTCAACTCCACATCTTCGGCGGCGGCGATGGCCCGGCCGACGTCCTCGGTCCAGTCGTCGATGTTCACCAGGTAGCCGTTCTCGTCGGCCTCGATGGTCTTGCCGTTCACTTCATAAGCCATTTTTGTTCTCCAATGGAAATACGATGATGATCAGGAGGCTATCCGGACGATGCAATATTAGATAGTACTAATGTATGGCGGCGCAAGCCCGTATTAATCAACGCTTCCCTAGTAGGCGTACTCGGTGAACAGCGGATCGACCGATCGGCCCCAGCGGTTGTGGTAGGCGTCCAGCAAATCCTCCGCCGGGGTCCGCCCGCTCTCCGCGATCTCCCACAACCGCTCGAGATGCCGCGTCTCGTCCCGGCCCTGCTTATCGAGGCAACGCCGGTTACGCAGCCCATCGCGCGCGATCGCCAGCACATCCCGCGCGATCTCATGCACCCGGGCATTACGGAACCGCGTCTTCAACGCCGTTTTCGGCACCTCGTGGCGCAGCGCCAACATCTCCTCGACGCTCCAGTCGGCGACCAACGCCTCGGCGGCCGCCAACGACGCGCTGTCGTAAAGCAGCCCGGTCCAAAGCGACGGCAGCGCACACAGGCCGCGCCACGGCCCGCCGTCGGCGCCACGCATCTCCAGAAACTGCTTCAGCCGCACCTCCGGGAAGATCGTAGTCAGATGGTCGTCCCAGTCACTCATTGTCGGACGCTCGCCCGGCAGTTGCGGCAGCCGCCCAGCCATGAACTCGCGGAACGACTCCCCGGCGCAGTCGATATAGCGGCCGTCCCGGTAGACGAAGTACATCGGTACGTCGAGCGCGTACTCGACGTACCGCTCGAACCCCATGCCGTCCTCGAAGACGAACGGCAACATGCCGGTGCGATCGGGATCGGTCTTCTCCCAGACCCGGCTGCGGTAGCTGAGGTAGCCGTTCGGCTCGCCGTCGGTGAACGGCGAGTTGGCGAAGAGCGCCGTGGCGATCGGCTGCAGCGCGAGGCCGACGCGGAACTTGCGGACCATGTCCGCCTCGCTGGCGAAGTCGAGGTTCACCTGCACGGTGCAGGTACGCAGCATCATATCGAGCCCGAGGCTGCCGACCATCGGCATGTAGCGGCCCATCACCGCGTAGCGGCCCTTGGGCATCCACGGGATCTCCTCGCGCGTCCACTTCGGATGGAAGCCGAAGCCGGTCATGCCGACCCGCAGCTCCCGGGCCACAGTATCCACCTGTTGGAGATGGTCCCGGACCTCGACACACGACTCGTGGAGGTTGACCAACTGGGCGCCCGACAGCTCCACCTGGCCGCCCGGCTCCAGGCTGATCGACGCGCCGCCCTCCCGCTTGAGCGCGATGACGTTGCCGTTCTCCTCCACCGCCTCCCAGCCGAAGCGCATCATGCCGCGTAGAAAAGCGCCGATGCCGCGCTCGCCCCCGTACGGGACCGGGGTCAGATCGTCGAGGTAGTGAACGAACTTTTCGTGCTCGGTGCCGATACGCCACCGCTCCGGCGGGCGGCAGCCGGAGGCCAAGTGTTCGGTCAGTTGGCGGACTCCGGTGACCGGGTCACCGCGCTTGGTGGGAGGTCCAGACATGACCGTCCTGCTTCAGTAACGAGGGCCGCGTATCTTACCGGTCCGCGTCAATGGTTTCGACAAACGCCGCCTCGTCGCCCGCCGGCGCCTCGGCCCGCCGCAATTGAGCATCCAGCACCGCCTCGTCCGCCTCGGACGGGTCGCGCCCCTCCGCCAGCCGGCGGCGCAGCCGTTCGCGCAACACCTCCTCGGCGGCGCGAACGTGGAGGATGCGAAAACCGCTCCCCAAACGCTCCGCCAACTCCCGGAACGGCCGCCGCCGCTCCGCCTCCAGGAAGGTGGCGTCAACCACCACCGAGAACCCGGAACGCAACGCGATCCACGCCATCTCCAGCAGGTGGGCGTAAGTGCGGTCGGTGGCGCCGGGGGCGTAGAGGCCGCCGTCGAGACCGGAGCCGGAGCGTTCACGCGCCTCCAGGCCGAAGAGGCGTTTCCGCTCTACATCGGAACGCAGGCGCACAAAGCCCCGCTCCTCCACCAGCCGCCGCGCATGGGTGCTCTTACCGGAGGCCGAGAGCCCGTGAGTGATCACCAGTTCCGGCGACGGGGGCGCGGTGTACTCCAGCGCCAAGCGCACATGGCCGGCCAGCGCCTCGGCCGCGCCATCCGCGCCGCCCCCTCCCTGTTCCGCCTGCAGCGCGTTGATCTTGGCCCGCACCACCGCGCGGTAGACGGCGTAGAAAGGCAACAGTTCCAGCGCCGGATAGTCGCCGGAGAGCTCCAAATAGCGATTCAGAAAGCGGTGGCGCAACCGGCGCGCGCCGCGGAAGTCGAGATCCATGACGGCGAAGGCGATCTCGTTGGCGGTGTCGATCCACCGCAGACCGGGGTCGAACTCAATGCCGTCGAAGACGATGACACCGCCGTCGTGCCAGGCGACATTCCCCAAGTGGAGGTCGCCGTGGCACTCGCGGACGGCGCCCCCTTCCCGCCGCCGCCGGAAGGCCACGTCGAGGCGCTGCAACTCGTCTTCGGTCCACTCGGCGAGGCGGGCCAACTCATCCCGCAGCGGCCGCGCCGCCGCCAACTCCTCCAACTGCTCGAAATTCTGCCGGGCCGGCGCCGCGACCGCCTCGGGGGTGCCGTAGCCGCTCTCCGGCGGGGCCGGGGGTATCCCGGCGTGGAAACCGGCAACCGCCTCCGCCAACCGCTCCACCGCCTCGCCAGGGAGCCGCCCTTCGTCCAGCAGCCGGTCCATCAACTCATCCTCGGGGAAGCGGCGCATCAACACCGCGTACTCCACCGCCGCGCCGTCGCCCTCGACCCGCGGCGCCTCGACGCTCCCCGTAACCGCCACGCGGCGCAGATAGATTTGCGGCGCCGTCCGCCCGTTGAGGCGGATCTCCTCGTCGCAGAAGTGGCGCCGCCTGTCGAGGCCGGTAAAGTCGAGAAAGCCGAGATCGAGGGGCTTTTTGATCTTCACCGCGTACTCCCCGGCCAGCAGGACCGTGGAGATGTGCGTCTCCACCGTGCGCACCTCGTCCACCGGCCACGGGTAACACGCCGGATCCCGCAGCGCGGCGGTCAGCGCGCGGTGTTGCTCCAGTGTCGCAACGGAATCGGTCAACGGTTCGGAACCTGACGGCCAACGATCCCCCGATGGTAGCAGGCAGCGCCGCCCGAAGCTGATACCCTTCTCCACCATGATGAAAGAGAACGAGAACGCCAGGATCGGAGAAGGCCTCCCGTGGGACCGGGTCAGCGACCACCTCCCCTTCAACGCCGACGGACTCCTCCCCGCCATCGCCCAACAGCACGACACCGGCGAAGTCCTCATGCTCGCCTGGATGAACCGGGAATCATTGGAAGAGACCGTGGTCACAGGACGTGTCTGCTACTTCTCCCGCTCTCGGGGCAAACTGTGGCGCAAAGGGGAGTCGTCGGGGCAGGTCCAGCACTTGGTGGAGTTACGGCTCGACTGCGACGGCGATACACTGCTGCTGCGCGTCCAACAGGACGGTCCGGCGTGCCACACCGGACGGCGGAGCTGCTTCTACAACGCCCTGCGTGACGGACGCGTGGTGGTCACCGACGAGCCGCTCATCGCACCGGAGGAGTTGTACGGGAAGAAATGACCGGCGTAATCGAACTCAATGGCGTAGGTTTCCGCCACCCCGGCGGCACGGAGATCGCCTTCCCCGACTGGCGGGTCGCCTCCGGCGAACAGTGGCACGTCTCCGCGCCGTCGGGCTGCGGCAAGTCGACTCTGCTCCACCTCGTCGCCGGACTGCTGACGCCGCAACGGGGTAGCGTCTCGGTCTTCGGCGCCGACTGGCGGACGCTCTCGGGGGCCAAGCGTGACCGGTTGCGCGGCCGGCGCATCGGCATCGTCTTTCAGCGCCACCACCTGGTCCCGGCGCTGACCGTTGCCCAGAACCTGGCCCTGGCGCGGTCGCTGGCCGGCCTCCCTGTCGACCCGGAGCGCGCGAACCGGGTTCTTCGGCGCCTCGACATTGAGCACCGCGCCGGCGCCCGGCCGGAAACGCTCTCCGGCGGCGAGGCACAGCGGGCGGCGCTGGCGCGGGCGGTCATCAACGGCCCTGAGCTGCTGCTCGCCGACGAGCCGACCACCGCCCTCGACGACCCGCGCTGTGAACAGGTCGTCGAGCTGCTGTGCGAGCTGGCGTGGGAACAGGGGGCAACGCTGGTGGTGGCCAGCCACGACCGCCGCCTGGAACCGCACCTCGAGCGCCGCCTGACGCTGACCGGCGAAGGAGTGGAGGCGCCGCCGGCATGAACACCCCCCGCCTGATCCTCGCCTATCTGCGCTGGCGCCCGCTGCAGGCGGTGCTGAATCTGCTGCTGATGGCGGTCGGCATCGCCACGCTGGTGGTGGTACTGCTCTTCGGCCACCAGATCGAGCAGCGGCTCGAACAGGACGCCAAGGGCGTCGACTTGGTGGTCGGCGCCCAGGGCAGCCCAATCCAACTGATCCTCTCCACCGTCTTCCACGCCGACGTCCCCACCGGCAATATCCCGGTGGAGGCCGCCGAACAGATCGGCGGCCACCGGCTGGTGGCCGGCACCATCCCCCTCGCCTTGGGTGACAGCTACCGCGGTTTCAGGATCGTCGGCACCGAGCACGCCTACCCCGAACTGTACGGCGCCACCCCGGCCTCCGGAAGGCTGTGGGAGGGGACCATGGAGGCGGTCGCCGGCGCCGAGGCCGCGGCACGGACCGGCCTGTTTGCGGGCGCCACCTTCACCGGCACCCACGGCATCATGGCCGACGACCGGCGCGGCCACGTCCACGACTACGCCCCTTATACCGTGGTCGGCGTCTTGGAACCGACCGGCACGGTGTTGGACCGCCTGATCCTGACCTCGGTGGAGAGCGTCTGGCATGTCCACGACGAAGACGCCATCCACGGCGAAGAGCACGAGGATGAGCACGGACATGGTGGGCACGAACCTGAGGATGAACACGGCCACGAGGCGCGCCGGCCGGCGGGAGATGCGCCCGGGGCCGGGGCCGGCGGGGCCGGGGCGGGGGCCGACGGTGACGCGGCGGCCGATCCGAAGGAGCTGACCGCCCTGCTCGTCCAGTACCGCTCCCCGCTGGCCGCGCTGGCGCTGCCGCGGGAGATCAACCGGGAGCCGGGGCTGATGGCCGCCTCACCGGCCTTCGAGAGCGCCAGGCTGATGGAGATCCTCGGGTTCGGTCTGGACACCTTGCGCGCCTTCGCCTGGGTGTTGGTCGCCGCTGCCGCGCTGGCGCTGTTCATCGGCCTCTACACCGCTCTGCGGGAACGCCGGCACGACCTCGCCGTGATGCGCGTGCTGGGCGCCTCCCGCGGGCGGGTCTTCGTTCTGATCGTCACCGAGGGCGTAGTCCTGGCGTGTCTCGGCGCCGTCCTCGGCCTTATGCTGGGGCACGCCGCCGCCGAGCTCCTCGGGCAGTGGCTGGCGACCACCCGGCAGGTCTCGTTTACCGGCGCCGCGTGGCTGCCGCGCGAGTTGTGGCTGATTGCGGCCGCCGCCGGCGTCGGCGTGCTGGCGGCGCTGCCGCCGGCCGTCCAAGCCTACCGGACCGACATCGCCCGGACCCTTTCGGAACGTTAAGGAGGCCACAACGCCTAACATGCCGACCGATTCGCGCCACCGCTTGCAACAGGGAAGCACGAAAGACCGTCCGCGCCGTATTCCGCCGGTGTGTCCGCCGAACGCGCCCTTCGGGTTCCCTGCGCTTCTCGGCCGATCGGGAGCGCGCGCAAAAACTCGCGGCGCTGGCGCGCCGCTCAGACAGCTTGCGCGCTCTCCGAGCGGCTGCGCCGCTCTCCGTCCCGCTCGGCCTGCGATGCTCGGCGCGTCCGGATGGACACACCG
>SKJZ01000271.1 GCA_007121755.1 Halorhodospira sp.
ACCCGTTCATCGTTGAACGGCCACAGGTCTTCCAACGAGCCGCCGCCCCGGGTCAACAGCAATACGTCCACGTCGCGCCGCCGGGCCGCCGCCACCAGCGCTTCGACGATGGCCGGGGCCGCCGCGTCGCCCTGGACCGGCACCGGATAGATCCGCACCGGCAGCGCCGGAAAGCGCCGCCGGAGCACGGTCAGTACGTCCCGGATCGCCGCCCCGGTGGGTGACGTGATCACGCCGATCCGCCGTGGCAGGCGGGACAGGGGCCGCTTGCGGGCCGGGTCGAAGAGCCCTTCGGCTTGGAGCTTCGCCTTCAACGCTTCCAGGGCCCGCTGCAGGGCGCCCTCCCCGGCGTCCTCCAGGTGCTCGACGATCAACTGGAACTCGCCCCGGGCCGGGTAGAGGCTGACCTTTGCGCGCACCCGCACGTGGTCGCCGTTCTCCGGGCGGTGGTGCAGCCCCACGGCCTTGCCCTTGAAGAAGGCGCAGCGGACCTGGGCGTCGCGGTCCTTCAGGGTGAAATAGAGGTGGCCGGACGACGGCCGGGCGAGGTTGGAGATCTCGCCTTCCACCCAGAGGGCGGGCAGGGCGGTCTCCAGCAGCAGGCGGACCTCCTGGTTGAGGCGTGACGGGGTGTAGATCACCCGCCCGGCGGCGTCGATGGGGGCGTCCATGGCGCCATGGTACCGGTTCAGCAGGATTTTTGGGTCGAGTGGAACTCGGAATTGCCTGACGGCGGCAGGTTGTTAAAATATCCGGCTACATCCAGCCCCGGTCCAGGGGCGCACGCCCACGAGGTTCCGCTCCATGCGCATTGCCCAAGAGGCCCTGACCTTCGACGATGTCCTCCTTCTTCCCGCCCGCTCGTCCGTCCTGCCCCGTGAAGTCGATTTGCGCACCCGCCTGACCCGCCGTATCGCCCTCAGTATTCCGCTGGTGTCCGCCGCCATGGATACCGTCACCGAAGCGCGGCTGGCCATTGCGCTGGCGGAGCAGGGCGGCATCGGGATCGTCCACAAGAACCTGACCGTGGAGCAACAGGCGGCTGAGGTCCGGCGGGTCAAGAAGTTCGAGAGCGGCGTGATCAAGGAGCCGATCACCGTGGCGCCCACCGCCTCCATCGGTGAGGTCATGGATCTGACCCGGGCCCACGGGATCTCCGGGGTGCCGGTAGTGGACGGCGAGGCCTTGGTCGGCATCGTCACCGGCCGGGATCTGCGCTTCGAGACCCGCGTCGGCGAGCCGATCTCGGCGGCGATGACGCCGAAGGAGCGGCTGGTGACGGTCCACGAGGGTGCCGACCGGGAGGAGGTGTTGGCGAAGCTGCATCAGCATCGCATCGAGAAGATCCTGGTGGTGGACGACGCCTTCCGGCTGCGCGGCATGATCACCGTGAAGGATATTCAGAAGGCACGGGATTATCCCAACGCCTGCAAGGACGAGTACGAGCGGTTGCGGGTGGGCGCCGCCATCGGTGTCGGCGCCGGCACCGAGGAGCGGGTGGCGGCGTTGACGGCCGCCGGCGTCGATGTGTTGGTCCTCGACACGGCTCACGGCCATTCGGCCGGCGTCCTGGATCGCCTCCGTTGGGTCAAGCAGCACTACCCCGACGTGGATGTCATCGCCGGCAACATCGCCACCGCGGAGGCGGCCCGGGATTTGGCGGAGGCGGGGGCGGACGGCGTCAAAGTCGGTATCGGACCGGGTTCCATCTGCACCACGCGGATCATCGCCGGTGTCGGCGTGCCGCAGATCACCGCCGTCAGCGAGGTGGCGCGGGCGCTGGAGGGGACCGGCGTGCCGTTGATCGCCGACGGCGGGGTGCGCTTCTCCGGTGATGCCGCCAAGGCGTTGGCCGCCGGCGCCCACGCGCTGATGGTGGGGAGCCTGCTGGCCGGCACCGAGGAGGCCCCCGGCGAGGTGGAGCTGTACCAGGGCCGTTCGTATAAGTCGTACCGCGGCATGGGCTCGTTGGGGGCCATGGCTGGAAGCCAGGGCAGCGCCGACCGCTACTTCCAGGAGGGGACCACGTCGGTGGACAAGCTGGTGCCGGAGGGCATCGAGGGGCGGGTGCCGTACAAGGGGAGCATGGTGACCATCGTCAACCAACTCCTGGGGGGCATCCGCGCGAGCATGGGCTACGTCGGCTGCGCCACCATCGAGGAGATGCGGAGCAAACCGCAGTTCGTGCGCATCACCGCGGCCGGGATGCGCGAGAGCCACGTCCACGACGTCTCCATCACCAAAGAGGCGCCCAACTACCGTGTCCAGTGAAGCCGCCGTGACCGATATCCACGCCCACCGGATTCTGATCCTCGACTTCGGCTCCCAATACACGCAGCTCATCGCCCGCCGGGTACGGGAGAGCGGCGTCTACTGCGAGATCTACGCCCACGACTGCGGCGACGCCGCCATCACCGCCTTTCGCCCTTCCGGGGTGATCCTCTCCGGCGGACCGGAGTCGACGGTGGTGGCCGAGGCGCCGCGGGTGCCCGGCGCGGTGCTGGAGTTGGGCGTGCCGCTCCTCGGTATCTGCTACGGCATGCAGGCGCTGGCCGCCCACCTGGGCGGCGCGGTGGAGACCTCATCCGAGAAGGAGTTCGGCTACGCCCAGGTCCGCGCCCGGGGCCACTCCCGACTGCTGCGCGACATCGAGGACCACGCCAGCCCCGAAGGCTGGGGCCTGCTCGATGTCTGGATGAGCCACGGCGACCGGGTGATCGAGCCGCCCGCCGGCTTCAAGGTCATCGCCAGCACCGAGAGCGCCCCGGTGGCCGGCATCGGCGACGACGAGCGGGGGTGGTACGGGCTTCAGTTCCACCCGGAGGTGACCCACACCCCCCAGGGCGGCCGCATCCTGGAGCGGTTCGTGCGCGAGATCTGCGGCTGCCCCGGCGACTGGACCCCGGGCAACATCATCGACGACTGTATCGCCCGGATTCGCACCCAGGTGGGGGACGGCCGGGTGGTGTTGGGATTGTCCGGCGGTGTCGATTCGTCGGTGACCGCGGCGCTGCTCCACCGCGCCATCGGCGACCGGCTCACCTGCGTCTTCGTCGACAACGGGCTGTTGCGGCTGGGTGAGGCGGAGCAGGTGATGGCCACCTTCGCCCGTCACATGGGCGTGCGTGTTATCCACGTGGACGCCGAGGCCCGCTTCCTGGAAGCGCTGAAGGGCGTCGACGACCCGGAGAAGAAGCGGCGGATTATCGGCCACGGCTTCATCGAGGTCTTCGATGAAGAGGCCGCCAAACTCGAAGATGTACGCTTTCTGGCGCAGGGGACTATCTACCCCGACGTCATTGAGTCGGCCGGGGCCGCTACCGGCAAGGCCCACCTGATCAAGTCCCACCACAACGTCGGCGGCTTGCCGGAACACATGAAGCTGCAATTGGTGGAGCCGCTGCGGGAGCTGTTCAAGGACGAGGTACGGCGGATCGGCTTGGAGTTGGGGCTGCCGGCGGACATGATCCACCGCCACCCGTTCCCCGGTCCCGGCCTCGGCGTGCGCATCCTCGGCGAGGTGTCTAAGAAGTACGCCGACCTGCTGCGCCGCGCCGACGCCATCTTCATCGAAGAGTTGCGCCGCTGGGAGTGGTACGACCGGGTGAGCCAGGCCTTCGCCGTCTTCCTGCCGGTGCGCTCGGTCGGCGTTACCGGGGATGGGCGGCGTTACGAGTACGTGGTGGCGTTGCGGGCGGTGGAGACCATCGACTTCATGACCGCCCGTTGGGCGCACTTGCCCTATGAATTTCTCGATCACGTCTCGCGGCGGATCATCAACGAAATCGACGGGATCTCCCGTGTAGCCTACGACATCTCCGGCAAACCGCCGGCGACCATCGAATGGGAGTGAGCCGTTCCGGCACGGGGCGGGGCCGGGAAGCCGGTATCGTGGATTCCGGTGAGGACGCTCACTGGATGGCGCGGGCGCTGGAGTTGGCGCGGCGGGCCGGTGAGGAGGGGGAAGTGCCGGTGGGGGCCGTGGTGGTGCGGGACGGCCGATCGGTGGGTGAGGGGTGGAATCGGCCCATCGCGGCGATGGACCCCACCGCCCACGCCGAGATCAACGCCTTGCGGGCCGCCGGACAAAACGCCGGGGCCTACCGGCTGCCCGGCGCCACCCTCTACGTCACGCTGGAGCCGTGTTTCATGTGCGCCGGCGCCATGGTCCACGCCCGCATCGAGCGGCTCGTCTTCGGCGCCGCCGACCCTAAGAGCGGCGCCTGCGGCGGCGTCTTCGACCTGCTGGCGCAGCCCTACCACAACCACAAAGTGACGGTGACCGGCGGCGTTCTGGCGGAGGATGCTGGGGAGTTGCTGCGAGCCTTCTTTCGCACGCGGCGCTAATACTAACTTTTCGGAAGGTCTTGCCAGGTAGCGCCCATGCGGGGTCTCGGCCGCAGGGATGCGGCCGTGAAGCCTCCAGGGATGGATTCGCGGCGTCCCCGTATGGGCGCTACCTGGCAAGACCTTCCGAAAAGCAAAGTTAGTAATCGATCGCCTTGAGAGACCGGCGGGAGAATCTTACCTCCGAGGAAAACGGCGCCTCCTTGGCGGGCCATGCGCGTGTGCCGTAAGGCGCGGAGGGATGGTCCCCCCGTGAACATCCCTCCCATCCACAGCCCTGTAAAGAAGAGGCCCCGGAGGGGGGTGGTTTCTCACGCCGGTCTCTCAAAGCGACTGATGTATCCAGGCTACCCGTCCGTTGCGGGTGCGCCTATCCGGGGAATCTTGTATTTTGCGTGGGGCCTTTTCCCGAAGCGGCCTCCCGCGTCCACTGCAGGTCATAGGATGGAAGGCCGCGCGCACCAGAAAGACGCCGAATAGTACGCCATTGCTTCGCTCCGCTGGCAATGGTGGGGGCTTCAAACTTAGTAGGTCAGACCCGTGATTCCATCATGTAGTGCTCCGGGCGGATGAACCAGTTCTCCGGATCCTCATGGCGGACCACTTTCTGGTCTGTCTGCGTTGATAAGTCGACCGTGTAGGGGCGGTCCAGCTCACGCTCTCGTTTGAGATCGTAGACGACGCGGACCAACGGCTGATGGGGGTGGCCCTCACGGGGTTCCACCACCACCGCTAGCCGGTCGCCGGTCAGGCGGACCAGGGAGCCCGGCGGATAGACGCCGATGCAGCGGATGAAGAGTTGGGTCAGCTTGTTGTCGAAGGCCTTGCCGGCGTTCTTCATAATCATCGCCAGCCCCTCGGTGGGCGGCCGGCCCTTGTGGTAGGCGCGGATCGCGGTCAGGGCATCGTAGACGTCGATGATGCTGGAGATCTGGACCTCCAGGGGCAGGTTCTTCCTCTCCAGCCGGTGTGGATAACCGGTGCCGTCGACCCGCTCGTGGTGCTGCTCCGCGATCTTGACGATGATCGGGTTGATCCCGTCCGTGTGGCGCAGCAGCTCGCCGCCCTTAACCGTGTGGGTCTGAATCCTCTTGTACTCCTCGTCGGTGAGCTTGGCCGGCTTGGTGAGGATGTGGTCGGGGACGAAGACCTTGCCGATGTCGTGGAGCATGCCGGCAGTGCCTAGGAGGTGGACCTTCGTTTCGGGCAGTTGGAGGTGGCGGGCGAAGGCCATGAAGAGGACGCCGGTGTTGACGCTGTGCTGGTAGGTGTAGCCGTCGCGGGAGCGGATGCGCCCCAGGGCGAGCATGGCGTTGCGGTCGCTGGCGAGGGCGGCGGCCAGTTCGCTGCTCGCCTCTTCCACGTTCTTCACTTCGATGGCCTTGCCGGCCCGGGTGTCTTCCAGCAGTTGGCGGATGACCTGTCGGGCCTCGCGGGTGATCTCCCCCGGCGTGCCGGCCGCCTCCTCTTCGGCGGCCACGAGTTCCTCCTCCCTCGCGGCGGCGTGAGCATCTTCGTCGTCTTCGCCGGCTGCCGGTTCGGCAAGATCGCTCTCGCCACCATCGATCCAGATCCGCTTCAATCCGAGCTTGCGAATCTTCTCGATGGAGTCCCGGTCGAGTTCAAATCGGTTGTAGAGGAATGGGTGGTGAGTCCACGACACACCGAGGTCGGCTACGTGCATGCCGGGACGAAGCGCGTCCACCGGAACCTCGACCGCGTTGGATTGCTCCTTACGTTTTTCTGGGGGTGCCAGATTGCCCGCCATTGTTCCCTCTCCCACGCACCGTTAGTAAGGCGTCGTGGTGATGACCACGCAACCTTCAAGGCTCCATGGTCCGAGAGATTAGCCTTTTGCGGTGGAGAGAGGTATCGGGGTGATACTGTAAAGTTTGTCAGGGATTCTTTCAGTGGGTCAGGGTTCGGGCGTGGCGAGGCCCGCCGTCAAGGCGTAGCGGATCACATCGGCCGACTTGCGTACGCCGAGCTTCCGCATGATTCGGGCGCGGTGGGTCTCCACGGTCTTGACGCTGATGGAGAGACGGATGCCGATCTCTTTGCTGGTGAGGCCTGCGGCGATCAGGGAGACGATCTGTTGCTCCCGCTGGCTCAACTCGGGGGTGGGGGATGGTGTCGTACCGGTATGGATGTCGACCCCGGTCAGGGAGGCGCTGACGAAGCGTTCCCCCCGGAGCACGGCGCGCACCGCGTAGAGTAGGTCGTCCATGGCGTCGTCCTTGAGCAGATAGCCGCGGGCGCCGGTTTGAAACGCCGCCTCCATCAGACTGTGATCGTTGTGCATGGTCAGGAAGATGATCTCCGCGGTGCAACCGGCCTGGCGGATCTGCCGGCTGGCCTCGATGCCGTCGAGATCGGGCAGCGAGATGTCCATGACGATCAACCCAGGTTGGAGGTCCACGGCCCGCTGTACCGCCTCGGTACCGGTGCGCGCCTCGGCGAT
>SKJZ01000020.1 GCA_007121755.1 Halorhodospira sp.
GATGCCGTTTTCGTCGGCGCGGACCAGACGCGCCGCGACGCGGCCTCGGCGCGTAACAATCACTTCTTCACCGGCGGCCACGGCATCCAGCAAACGGGAAAGCTGCTCGCGGGTCTCGCGTATGTTGAGCTTCATCACAGCCTGATCTCCGCATTATGTACACCTTTAAGTGTACACGGCGCAAAGACGAAGGCAAGATTACTTCCATGCCCGCGCCCGTCATCGCGAGGGCCGGAGGCCCGTGGCGATCTCCATGGGGAGACTGCCACGCCGCTTCGCGGCTCGCAGTGACGGGTTTTTTCGTTTTAGGGCTTGCGGTGACGGGGTTTTTCGCTTGGCAACTCAATACCCCGCCCGGCGAGGATGCTCAGGTGAAGACTTCTTCCGGCGTCTCCGCATACAGAGGGCATTTAGCGGGAGGGCGCGGTTCTTGCCGAAGGGAACGCTGTGCTCTCCCTGGTAAAGGACGATGCCGCGCTCCAGTTCCGGGAGGCTGGCCTGTAGGTTCTCGATATGGGTGAAGTCCTTTCGGGTTATGGTCTTTGCCGCTTTAACCTCCACGGCAACGAGCCGGTCGCCGCGCTGGATAAGGAAGTCGATCTCGCGACGGTCACCGGTGCGGTAGTGCCACAGCCTCGTCGGCTGGCCGGCGTAGCGGCAGCCCTTGAGGAGCTCCGAGTAGACGTAGGTCTCGACGGCCGCGCCGTAGTGGGGACTGCGCTTCAACTCGGCTGCGGTATTGATGCCCAGCAGGTGGCATAGGGCGCCACTGTCGGTGAAATAGACCTTGGGCATCCGCGTGAAGCGCTTGCCGATGTTCGTGCTGTAAGGCCGTAGCAAGCCGATCTGATAGACCCGCTCCAACAGCCCGAGATAATTGGCCAGGGTCTTTTGCTCCACGCCGGCGGTGCGCGCCAGCTCGGCTTTGTTCAACAGTGTCGCGCTGCGGGGCGCCAGGATGTTGACCAGGTGGATGAAGCGGTCGAGGTGGCGCAACTCGCCGATGTCCCGCACGTCGCGCTCGATGTACGTGCTGACATAGCTGCTGAACCAGAGGCTGCGGCCCTGCTCGGAGGATATCTTCTGAAGCTCCGGATACCCACCCCGCAGAATACGTTCGTGAAGCCCCTCTCCGCCCGAAGTATCGTGCCCTTCGATAGGGTCGCCGGAGAACAGCGCATCGACGGGATTGAACCCGGCTGCGCCGGTGATCTCGCCGCAGCTCAGTGGCCACAACTCCAGAATGCCCATACGCCCGGCCAGGGAGTCCGCGATCTGCTGATTGTCCAGCAGGTTGGCCGAGCCGGTCAGCAGAAAGGCGCCGTTGACACGGTTCTTGTCGACTTCCTCCTTAATGGCCACCAATAACTCGGGAACCTTCTGGATCTCGTCGATGACAACAGGGCGGGGCAATTCCTGAACGAAGCGCCGGGGATCGTACTTGGCGCCGTCGAAGCGGGTGATGTCGTCCAACGTTACGTACTCCCGCTCCAGGGTCATCGCGATGGTCGACTTGCCTACTTGCCGGGCTCCGGTCAGTAGGACGACCGGGAAGGTTTCGAGAGCGGTATGGAGTGTTGGCAGTATGGACCGTTTAATCATGGTCCTATACTACCATTGTTCGTAGTCTCATACTGCCCCCGCCTTCTGGGTGAGATCAAACACACTGACAACTTTATCCGTGTGTATCCGTGGCGATCTCGCCTTCCAACGGCAAGCGAGGCTAGCAGGAGGCTAGTAGGCGATGCGCACGCCGATATGCAGGGACCGGTCGAGGGTGTGGGTCGGCTCATCTTCAAGGCGCACGCGCAGGGAGCGGTAGCCAATGAAGGCCGACGCCAGCGGGGTGAAGTTGAGTTCGTAGCGCAGCACCGCTTCGAGGACGCGCTCCGCCTTGCCGAAGGAGGTGATGTTCGGCGCAAGGTGGACGCGCGCGGTCAGCGCCTGGGGGACGTGGGAGGGCAGGGTCAGCCGGCTCGAGAAGCCGAGGGTCAGGGCGGCAACGGTACTGGTGTCGGGCTCGTCCAGGTGCATCAGGAAGCCCTTGCCGCCGGCGCCGAACTGCAGGGGGCTGAAGCCGTCCGCCGGCGGCCCCATGACGTGGAGAATACCGGTTACGACGGCGTCGTTCTCGTCATTAAAGAAGGCGCCGACGCCCATTTCGGCCGGCTCGAAGTACATCTCGTCGGCCGCAGGGAAGTAGAGCACCACTTCGGCGGCGTCGTCGTGGAGGTTGATCTCCACTTCGCGGCCCGGCGCCTGGGCCTGCACCGCGGCGGCGAAGAGCATCAACAGTACGGTAGCGGCGGCACGGCGAAGCATGTGAATCCCTCTTACTGACGGCCCTGCCTATTAGAGGCCGGTGAACCGAATCATGCAAGCACTCTCTGTGGGGTGTCCCGTCAGTGATCCAGCCCCAACTTCTTCTCCAGGTAGTGGATATCGGTGCCGCCGGCACGGAAGGCCGCGTCGGCGATGATATCCAGCTGAAGCGGCACGTTCGTCTTGATGCCGCCGATGACGATCTCGGCCAGCGCCGTGCGCATCCGCGCCAGGGCGCTCTCGCGGGTCGCGCCGTGGGTGATCAGCTTGCCGATCATCGAGTCGTAGTACGGCGGCACTTCGTAGCCGGCGTAGACGTGGGAGTCGATCCGCACGCCGGGGCCGCCGGGGGCGTGGTAGTGGTCGATGCGTCCGGGGCACGGCATCAGGGTGGTCGGGTCTTCGGCGTTGACGCGGCACTCCACGGCGTGGCCCCGGATCTCGATGTCCTCCTGGCGCACCGACAGCTCCGCTCCCGAGGCGACGCGGATCTGCTCCGCCACCAGGTCGACCCCGGTGATCATCTCGGTAACCGGATGCTCGACCTGGATGCGGGTATTCATCTCGATGAAGTAGAACTCGCCGTTCTCGTAGAGGAATTCGAACGTCCCGGCACCACGGTAGCCGATCTTGCGGCACGCCTCGGCGCACCGCTCGCCGATGGCCCGGCGCTGCTCTTCGGTGATACCGGGGGCGGGGGCCTCCTCCACCACTTTTTGGTGGCGGCGCTGCATGGAGCAGTCGCGCTCGCCGAGGTGGATGGCGTTGCCGTGGTGGTCGGCCAAGACCTGGAACTCCACGTGGCGGGGCGCCTCCAGGTACTTCTCCATGTAGACGGTGCCGTCGCCGAAGGCGTTCTCGGCCTCGCTGCGGGTCAGGGAGATGGCGTTGAGCAGGGCCGCCTCACTGCGTACCACGCGCATGCCCCGCCCGCCGCCACCGGCGGCGGCCTTGATCATGATCGGGTAGCCGATGGCGGCGGCGATGCGCAGCGTCTCGTCGGGATCGTCGTCGGGGACGGGCCCGTCCGAGCCCGGGACGCACGGCACGCCGGCCTCGCGCATGGCGCGGATCGCCGAGACCTTGTCGCCCATGGTGCGGATGGTCTCCGCCTTGGGCCCGATGAAGATGAAGCCCGACTGCTCGACCCGCTCGGCGAAGTCGGCGTTCTCGGAGAGGAAGCCGTAGCCGGGGTGGATGGCGGTGGAGTCGGTGACCTCCGCGGCGGCGATAATGGCCGGGATGTTCAGGTAGCTTTCGGTGGCCCGGTTGGGGCCGATGCAGACCGACTCGTCGGCGAGGCGGACGTGTTTGAGTTCGCGGTCGGCCGGCGAGTGGACGGCGACGCTGCGGATATCCAGCTCGCGGCAGGCGCGCAGGATGCGGAGGGCGATTTCGCCCCGGTTGGCGATCAAGACCTTCTGCATGGCGCTCACTCGTCGGCGACCAAAAAGAGCGGTTGGTCGAACTCCACCGGCTGGCCGTTCTCCACCATCACCTTGGCGATGACGCCGGAGCGGTCGGCCTCGATCTGGTTGAGCATCTTCATCGCCTCGATAATGCAGAGGGTGTCGCCGGCCTTGACCCGCTGGCCCTCGTCGACGAACGGCTTGGCAGTCGGCGTCGGCGCCCGGTAGAAGGTGCCGACCATCGGGGAGCGCACCGGGTGGCCCTCCAGCTGCTGCTCCGCCTCCCGCGGCTGCGTTGGCGCCGCAGCGGGAGCAGCGGCAGGGGCCGCCTCGGGCTGGGGAGCGGCGGCCGGTGGCGGCGCGGTATAGACGGGCGCCGGGGACGCCGAGGGGGCCGGGCTGCGGCTGATGCGCACCGACTCTTCGCCCTCGTGGATCTCGATTTCGTGGACTCCGGACTCTTCGAGAAGCTCGATGAGGCGTTTAACTTTGCGAATGTCCATTGCGTCTGTGGTCCTTTGTTCAGGCTGTCAGACCCATGCGCCGGATAGCGGCACGGACGGCGAATTCATATCCGTCGACGCCGAGGCCGCTGACCACTCCCTCGGCGATGTCCGAGAGGTAGGAGTGGCGCCGGAACGGCTCCCGGGCGTGGACGTTGCTCAGATGCACCTCGATGAACGGCACCGCCGCCGCCAGCAAGGCGTCCCGCAGCGCAACGCTGGTGTGGGTGTATGCCGCGGGATTGATGACGATATAGCCGGCGCCATGGTCGCCCGCAGCGTGTATCCGTTCCACTAGGGCGCCTTCGTGGTTGGACTGGTAGGTCTCCAACTCGGCGCCGGCTTCGAGACAGACGGTGCGCAGCCGGTTATCGATCTCCGCCAGCGTTGTCGTTCCATAGCGCTCGGGCTCGCGTTGGCCGAGGCGGTCGAGATTCGGGCCGTGGGCGACGAGGAGTTTTGCCATAGAAGACGGAACGATGGTGGTTGTATGGGCGAAGTCTGCACGATCCGCGGCGGTCCTGTCTAGTTCCCGGAAGATCGCGGCGGTTTAGGCGAGATACCAAGCACCTCCGCTCACGAACCGGCTTCCGCCAACATCGCCTGAATAACGGGCTCAAGGTCGGCGCGCTCGAGTTCGCCGGACCAGGTCTCGCGGATGGTCCCTTCGGCGTCGATGAGGACGGTGTAAGGGAGCATACCGCGGCGGTTGCCGAAGCGGTCGCCGGCGGCCATGGCTTCGGCGCGGCCGTGGAGGATGGGGTAGGTGACGCCGGTCTTGTCGGCGAATTCGGCGGCGTCCACCCGGTTGTCGACAGCAATGCCAATGAAAGTAAAGCCGCTGGCGCTGTACTCCTGTTGCAGTTCTTCAAACAGCGGCATTTCGCGGATGCACGGCGGGCACCAGCTCGCCCAGAAGTTGACGACGACGACCTTGCCGAGCCATTCGGTAAGGTTGCGCTCGTCGCCGTGGAGGTCGGGGAGGACTATATCGCTGGGTAGGGGTTGGCCGGCGACGGGTTCAGCGCCGTTGGAGGCGGTGCCGCTCCACGCACCGCCGGTGTCAGTTCCGAGTCCGGCTGTGGGCTCGTTGGCGAGGTGGTCCCAGATCAGGTAGCTGCCGTAGCCACCGGCGAAGCCCGCGAGGATCAATAGGGTGACAATGAGGGCGTTTCGCAAGGCCTTTACTCCGTGTGTTGATCGGCAGTTGCATTGGGGGGCTCGAAAACTGTTATTCAAACGCCGCGCGGGCGTGTTCGGCGAATCGCTCCGCGTCCATGAAGCCCACCACGCGGCGCTCGTCACGCTCCCGGCCCTCGGCATCGAAGAAGAGCACGGCCGGGGGCAGGAAGACGTTGAGCTGCTCCAGCAGCTTGCGGTCCGCCGGCGACATTCCGGTGACGTCGACCCGCAACTTCACTGCCTCATCGAGCGCTGCTCGGACCCGGTCGTCGGGCAGGGTGCGCTCCTCCAGTTGGACGCAGTAGACACACCACTCGGCGGTGACGTCGACCACCGCCGGCCGCCCCTCGGCGCGGGCCTGTTCCAGCGCCTTTTCCAATCCGTTGAGGCCGGAGACGCCCTCCCACTCGGCCAGGACACGCGCCCGCGCCTCGGCGTACGGGTCGCCGGTGATCCCGGTCCACGGCCGCAAGGGGTCGGTGGCGCCAGTCGCGGCGCCGCCGATTTGGGCAATGCCGACCACGGCGACCAAAGCCGCCAACGTCCCGGCCGCGGCGCGCGGCGCCGCGGCGCGGCCACCGGGGAGTTTGCGCAGCAGCCAGATCGCGGCGATCAGCAGCAGCGCGCCCCACGCGCCCAACTCCAGCCACGCCGGCAAAAACCGCGACGCCATCCACAACGCCACGCCGAGGAAGACAAAGCCGAAGAGCTGCTTGACCGCCGTCATCCACGGGCCGGAGCCGGGCATCCAGCGCCCGGCGGCGGTGCCGACCACCAGTAGGGGCGCCCCCATGCCGAGCGCCATGGCGTAAAGCGCGGCGGCGCCGAGGGCGGCGTCTCCAGTGTTGCCGATGAAGGCGAGGGCGGCCACCAGGGCCGGGCCCGAGCAGGCGCCGACAATCAGCGTCGAGGCGACACCCATCCCGGCGACGCCCGCGGTCTGGCCGCCGGGCAGTCCGGCGGAGGCGTTCTGGAGGCGGCTCTGAAGCGCCGCCGGCATCTGGATCGAGTAGAAGCCGAACATCGCCCCGGCCAGGACCACGAAGAGCGCCGCGAACGCCCCAGCGGCGAGCGGCCCTTGGAGGTCGGCCTGGATAGCCCGCCCGGAGAGCCCCGCGAGCGCGCCGGCAGCGGCGTAGGTGACGGCCATCGCCTGGACATAGACAAAGGAGAGCCACAGCGCCCGCCCGGTGCCGGGCCGTCCGCCGCCCCGGCCCGCGCCGACGATCAAGCCGGAGAGGATCGGGATCATCGGGTAGAGGCAAGCGGTGAAGGCCAGCAGCAGGCCGGCAAGGAAAAAGCCACCGAGGATTGCGGCGGCGCTGCCGCCGCCGAGCAATCCGGCCAGCCGGGTGTCGCCGCCCCCGCC
>SKJZ01000251.1 GCA_007121755.1 Halorhodospira sp.
ACGGAGACACCTCGGTAGAACTGACCGAGCCGGCACTGGAGATGCAGTGCGACGGTTATTGGCACGGCGAGGCCGGGCGGGTACGCTCTGCGGCACTCGGTGGAATGGAGGCGGAGTAATGTTGGCGAGTCTTCCCGGTCCGGAACGTGTCCTGCCGTTGGCCCTGCGGCCCCTCAATGGGCTGCCCGCCCCGCTGGTCTCCCAGATCGTGCCGCGTCTGGCGGAGATCTTCCTCTCCGAGCCGTTGGGTGACGGCGAGTTGGAGCCGTTGGAGGGGCGCCGCTTCGACCTCTTCGTCGAGGATATCCCGTTCCGTTGCGCCTTTACGATGGAGGGTGGCCGTTTGGTCTGGTCGCGCCACGAGCAGCCGGACGTCACCATCCGCGGCGAGACTTTGGCCTTCCTGGCGTTGGCCGGCGGCGCCATGGATGCCGACACCCTCTTTTTCCGCCGCCGTATCTGCGTCGAGGGCGACGTGGCGTTGGGGCTGACGGTGAAGAACCTCCTCGACGGCTACCAGCCCCACCTGCAACTCCCCACCCCGCTGCGCCACCTCCTCGAAACCATGGCAGGACGCGCCGCCGCCCAACTCCACCGGCAAGGCCCGGCTGCCCACTAATTCACGTTAGAGACGTTCCGGGGGCTTGCCCCCCTAACGGCGACGTCGAACGGAGCGACCGCCCGAAGCCGGACCAGACCCGAAGGGCGTGCGCAGGGATGCGCGCGCCGGCCTGCGCGCAGGGAGCGCGTCAGGCCGGTCCCGGCGGAGGGCGAGGAGCGCAGTGGGTCGCCGTTAGGGGGGCAAGCCCCCGGAACGTCTCTAACGTGAATTAGTGGGCGGTCGTCATCCCGGCCATCGCGGCCAACGCCTCGGCGTCCAGTAGATCCACTTGGTGGCGGTGGAAGCGGGCGATTTCCAACTCCTCCAGATGCGCCAGGATGCGGCTTAAAGTCCCCGGCGCCAACCCGATCATGGCGGCCCACCGCTGCCGGGTGACCGGCAGCGGAAACCGCTGGGCCGATCGCCCGCTCCGCGCCCACCGCCGGGAGATATCGAGCAACCAGCCGGCTACGCGGGTGGCGGCGTCGCCGTTGCGTAGCGCCTCCAATTGGCTCCGCTGATGCGCGAACATCTTTCCGGCGAGTTGAATCACTTCACAGGCGACCGCTTCACCCGCCTCCACCGTGGGTTCTACTGGCAGTCGGCAGAGAAAGACCGGCTCCGTGGCGACGTAGCGCGGCGTCCGTCCGTCCCCGAACGCCTCGAAGCCGAAGAGTTCACCGGGCAGGTAGACCGAAACCGAGCGCACTGTCCCGCGTCCCGGGTGTTCGGCCACTACCGCGCCGCTGCGGACCACCCCGAGGGCCAGGACTCCGTCATCACCGGCGATCACGCTCCCCGTGGGATGGGGGCCGCTACGACAGATCAGCCGCTCCAACAGATCCGCCTGTCCCGAAGCCCGTGTAAGTTGAAAACAGACTCTGCGCAACGCGCACGCGGAACAGGTGATGGTGGTACCGTTTCCATCGGCGTGGTTATTATCGCTCATGGTCGGGAATCCCTGTGTGAACGGATGGTTATAATCGCCTTAAACCACCTAACATGAGAATACCCTAGCGTAGCAATAGAGAGTTCCGAGTCACAGTCCCTGTATCGTGGTCGCGGGACTGAGCCATTGTTAATTGAGGTTTGCCCGTAGAAGGGGGGAGTAAATGAGCGATATGGGCTACCGCCAGCCGCGGCTCGATCGGGTGTTGGATGCAGTGGCTGACTTGGCGCGGGCGCGCTGGGACCGTGATCGGGCCAGCGTCATCGAGTCTTTCATTCGCGCCTACTACGCGGGGGCGGCTCCTGAGGACCTGGAGGAGCGCCGGGCCGAAGACCTTTACGGCGCCGCGCTCCGGCACTGGCATCTCGGCTATCGGCGTGAGCCGGGCGCTTCGCCGCTCATCCGCGTCTACAACCCCGATCCGGAAAGGCACGGGTGGGAGTCGACGCACACGGTGGTGGAGATCGTCGCCGATGACAGCCCTTTTCTCATTGACAGCGTCTCCATCGCCCTGAATCGGGCGGGGCGCACTATCCATCTGGTGGTCCATCCAGTATTGGCCGTGGAGCGGGACGAGCAGGGGCAGTGGGTCGATCTCGGCGCCGACACGCACGATCACCATGAAGCGTACATGCGCTTCGAAATCGACCGGTGTACCGATCCCGAGTGGTTGAGGGCGCTGCACGAGAGAGTGGCCTCGGTGCTGGACGACGTGCGCCGGGTGGTAGCCGATTGGCGCCCGATGCGCCGCAAGATGGTTTCGGCGGCGGCGGCGCTGCGGCGGCAACCGCCGCGCGGCGGCGTCAGCGGCGAGGAATTGACCGAGGTGTTGGACTTTCTGCGGTGGGCAACCAAGGACCACTTCACCTTCCTCGGTTACCGCTGTTACGACCTCAAGCGGCGGAACGGTGAGACCGTCTTGAAGCCGGTAGCCAAGAGCGGACTCGGTCTGGTGCGGGGCGCGCCGGTGGAGTGCTCGACCAGCTTTTCCGCCCTGCCGCCCGAAGTGCGGGAGAAGGCGGGGGAGCCCTATCCGCTGATCTTGACCAAGGCCAGCACGCGCTCCACCGTGCATCTGCCCACCTACATCAGCTATATCGGGGTAAAACGTTTCAATAAGCGCGGAGAAGTGGTCGGCGAACACCGCTTCCTCGGGCTCTACACGTCGGCGGCGTATAACCGGCGCCCGCTGGAGATCCCCATCCTGCGTCGCAAGATTGAGTACGTCATCCAGCAAGCCGGCCTGCTGCCCAACAGCCATGCCGGTAAGGCGCTGCTCAATATCTTGGAGACTTACCCCCGTGGCGAACTCTTCGAGATCGATTCGACCGAGCTCCACCGGATCGCCATGGGGATTCTGCACCTACACGAGCGGCAGCGGGTGCGGTTGTTCGTGCGCTACGACGTTTGGCAACGGTTTGTCTCCTGCCTGGTCTACGTCCCCCGGGAGCGTTACGACACCACGGTGCGCCGGCGCATGCAGGCGATACTGGAGGAAGCCTGCGGCGGCGGGGAGAGCGACTACTCCATCCATCTTTGGGAGTCGGTGTTGGCCCGTATCCAGTTCGTGGTGCGGCTGCCCGAGCCGGGGGTGCCGGAACTGGACATCCCGGAGTTGGAGCGCCAACTGGTGGCGACGCTGCGCTCCTGGTCGGACGACCTCCACGACGCCCTGTTGGAGTACTTTGGCGAGGAGCGGGGAAACCAACTCTTCGAGCGCTACCGCGAGGCCTTTTCCGCCGCCTACCGTGAGGAGATGGACGCTCGGACCGCCGCCCATGACGTGGAGCGGATCGAGGCCGTGGCGCTCGGCGGCGAGGGGCCGATCATGGGGCTTTACCGCCCCCTGGAGGCGGTCGACGGCCTCATCCGCTTCAAGGTCTTCCATGGAGAGCGCCCCGCTACCCTCTCCGACGCCTTACCGGTGTTGGAGAATATGGGCATGCGGGTGATCGACGAGCGCCCCTTCGAAGTGACTCCGGCGGACTGCCCGGTTTGCTGGCTCCACGACTTCGGTTTGACGTGGGAGGGGGGCGGTTCTCTTGACGTGGAGGAGGTTGCGGAGCGTTTTCAGGACGCCTTCGCCGCCGTTTGGTGCCGTCAGGCGGAAGACGATGGATTCAACCGCCTGGTCCTCGCCGCCGCCCTGCCGTGGCGGGAAGTGGTCTTGCTGCGCGCGTATTCGCGCTATCTGCGCCAGGCAGGCACCACCTTTTCCCAGGACTACATCGAGGAGACGCTGGCGGCCTATCCGGAGATCTCGGCCAAGTTGGTGGCCCTTTTTCACGCCCGCTTTCATCCGGATGCGTACGATTCGCAGAGGGCGCAGGCGATTGCCGGGGAGATCCGCGACGCCATGCGGCATGTCGAGTCGTTGGATCAGGACCGCATTCTGCGCCGTTTCCACGCCGCGGTCCGCGCCACGGTGCGCACCAACTACTACAGCGCCGGCGAGGGTGGGGCAGTGGTCTTCAAGCTCAACCCCAGCGTTATTCCCGAGTTGCCGCGGCCCCACCCGTGGGCGGAGGCGTTCGTCTACTCCCCCGATGTGGAGGGGGTCCATCTGCGCGGCGGGGAAGTGGCACGGGGCGGTATCCGGTGGTCGGATCGCCGGGAGGATTTCCGTACCGAGGTTCTCGGCCTGATGAAGGCGCAGATGGTCAAGAACGCCGTGATCGTGCCCCTGGGCGCCAAAGGCGGATTCGTCGTCAAACGCTTGCCACCTGACCGGGCGGATCAGCAGGAGAAGGTGCGCCGTTGCTACCGGGCTTACGTCGGCGCGTTGTTGGAGATCACGGACAATCTAGTGGACGGAGAGATACGGCCGCCGGAGCGGGTGGTGCGCCACGACGACAGCGACACCTATCTGGTGGTGGCGGCGGACAAGGGAACGGCGACGTTCTCCGACCTGGCCAACGAGGTCGCCGAGGAGCGCGGATTCTGGCTCCGCGACGCCTTCGCTTCGGGCGGCTCCGCCGGCTACGACCATAAGAAGATGGGCATCACCGCGCGCGGCGCCTGGGAGGCGGTGAAGCGCCACTTCCGTGAATTGGGCAAGGATATTCAACAGGAGCCGTTCACGGTGGTCGGTATCGGCGATATGTCGGGGGATGTATTCGGTAACGGCATGCTGCTGTCGCGGCGGATCCGGCTGGTGGCCGCTTTCGATCACCGCCATATCTTCATCGACCCCGATCCGGACCCGGAGACCGCTTACAGTGAGCGCCGCCGCCTCTTCGAGAAGGAGCGCTCTAGTTGGGACGACTACGACCGGAGCCTGATCTCGGAGGGTGGCGGCGTCTATCCGCGGTCTGCCAAGTCGGTGACCCTCTCCGAGCGAGGGCGCAGCGTTCTCGGAATCACCGCCGAGCAATTGACTCCCGATGAGTTGATCCGCGGCATGCTCCGGGCGCCGGTGGATCTGCTCTGGAACGGTGGGATCGGCACTTACGTGAAAGCGGACGAGGAGAGCCACGCCGAAGTGGGCGATAAGAGCGCTGACGGGGTGCGGATCAACGCCAGCCAGCTGCGTTGCCGCGTGGTCGGCGAAGGCGGCAACCTCGGCTCCACCCAGCGCGGCCGCGTGCGGTTCGCGCTGAACGGCGGGAAGATCAATACCGACTTCATCGACAATGCCGGCGGTGTCGACTGTTCCGACCACGAAGTGAATATCAAGATCCTGCTCAATGACTTGGTGAGCGAGGGGGAGTTGACGTGGAAGCACCGCAACCAGTTGTTGGAGGAGATGACCGGCGAGGTGGCCGAGCTGGTCTTGGCCGACTGCTACCGGCAGACGCAGTCGCTGACCCTATCCGAGGCGGTGTCCACCGTCACCCTGGACGAGCAGGCCGCCTTTATCCGCCGCTTGGAGCGGGAAGGGTTGCTGGATAGGAGCCTCGAGTTTCTGCCCGATGACGAGGCCCTGGGCGAGCGGGCCGCATCGGGGAGGGGGTTGATGCGTCCCGAATTGGCGCTGCTCCACTCCTACGCCAAGATCGTGGTGCAGCGGACTCTTATGGCCAGCGGACTCTCCGGCGAGCGGTTTGTGGAAACGGTGCTGTTCGACTACTTCCCGCGCCCGATCGTGGAGCGTTATCCGGAGCGGGTAACGGACCACCGGCTCCGCGTCGCCCTGGCGGCGACCCAGGTGGCAAACCACGTGGTCAATCGCATGGGGCCCACGTTCTACCACCGCTTGTCGGAGAAGACGGGCGCTGACTTCGCCGCGGTGACCCGCGCGTGGTGTTGCGCCGATCGCATCTTCCGTATCGACGGCTACTGGGGCGCGGTGGACGCGTTGGATAACCGGATCGATGCGGCGTTGCAGACCGAAATGCTGCTTCGTCTATGCGGGCTTCATAAGCACGCGACGGTCTGGATGTTGGACAACATGGGGTTGGCGGAAGAGGCGGCGTCGGATGTGGAAGGCGCCGTGGAGCGGATCTGCCCGCTGGTGGACCGCCTCAGCCGGGCGCTGCTGGAGGTGGTGCCCGCCGGCGACCGCGCGGCGATGGAGGCCGAGGCCTCGCGGTTGCGGGAGGCCGGCGTGCCCGCGGAGTTGTCCCTGCGGGTGGCGACAGCCGACGCGTTGCGCCCCGCTCTCGATGTGGTTCGGGTCGCGGAGGAGGCGGGAACCGAGTTGATCGCGACCGCGACGTGTTACTACCGGCTCCTCGATGCACTCGATCTCACCTTTGTGCGCGATTTGATACGCAATTTCAAGCCTGCCGACGGCTGGCAGGCCCGGTTGCGCAGCGGTGTCGAAGCCGACTTCTACCTCCAGTTGCGGGAGGCGACCGGCCAGTACGTAACCGCCTACGGGGCCGACTCCGGACGTGTGGAGCGTTTTGTGACCGAACGGCAGGCCGCGGTCGAACGGTTGCGGAACGTATTGTCAGAGTTGCGGGGCGGCGGCGCAGTCAGCGCCTCAATGCTCGCCGTCACTGTGCAGGAGGTGAAGGCCTTGGTTCGCGTGGGCGCGGGCCGTGACGCGTTGGTGGCGCCGTGACCCGGCCCGTCGCCTTGAACTACACTGTGCGCGGCGAGGGGCGGCCGTTGGTGCTGCTGCACGGCCTTTATGGCAGCGCGGGCAACCTCAACCGCTTCGCCAAGCACTTTGCGGAGCGCTATAGGGTGATTGCCCCCGATCTCCGCAACCATGGGCACTCCCCGCACCATCCGCGGATGGACTATCCGGC
>SKJZ01000218.1 GCA_007121755.1 Halorhodospira sp.
CCTCGATAGCCGCGTTCAGCGCCAGCAGGTTCGTCTGGTAGGCGATGTCGTCGATGATGCTGATCTTCTCGGCGATGCTCTTCATGGCGGTAACGGTCTGCTGGACCGCCTCGCCGCCTTCGTTCGCCTCCTTGGCCGCCTTGCTCGCCATCCCGTCGGTGACCTTGGCGTTCTCGGTGTTCTGGGTGATCGACGCCGACATCTGCTCCACCGACGAGGTGCTCTCCTCCACGTTGGCCGCTTGCTCACTCGCGCCTTGGCTCAAAGTCTGCGCAGTGGCGCTCACCTGCTCCGAGGCGCTGGAGAGCGACTCGCCCATGGAGCGCACCTCAGTAATGATCCCCGTCAATTTCTCCACCATCGACTTCATTGCGTACAACACGCTGCTGTTGTCATTGGGCTTGGTCTCGATCTTGATATCGAGATCGCCATCCGCTACCCGACCGGCGATCTCCGCCACCTGGAACGGCTCGGCGCCCAGGCGACGGGCAATACCGGTAATAATGATCCATGCCAGGAAGATGCCGGCCAGCAGGCCACCGGCCATACTGCCGATAAACGCAGTACGATTGGTATCGTACAGTTCCACAGCGGCGTTGTACTCCGCCTCCGCTACGTCGAGTTGCACGGCCATCAATGCACCAAAGAGATCCGATACCGGATCAATGACTTGGTAAAGTTCATTGGCAATGAACGCTTCGAGGGCGTCTTGGTCCTCGCGGCGCAGAATGTCTTGCAGCCGTTCTATCGACTGATCCGCAGTCCGCATCGCCGGCTCCAATTGCTCTACAATTCTTTGCTCTTCCTCCACCAAAAACGTTTCTAAATATTCCTCCCATATCGGCTGGATGGTTCGGATTGCGTGGCTCACATTCTCCCGTGCCTGCGACCAACTGATGTTTCCGATTCGTACCTTATGGCTGGTATCAACAATATCTACCGCGTATTCGTCCGCGATGATGGACAACTGGCGCAGCGGAACTACCCGGTCTTCATAGACAGTGTTGAGCCCCTGCACCGTACTGCTCTGCCCATGCAACGCGAGGATCCCGAGGCCGATCAGGACGACCGCCAACACCCCCACCAGCGCAGACAACTGCGTGGCGATCTTCATATTCTTGAACATGGCGCTTCCCTCATATGGTTGATACTTAATCAATCCCGCGCTACTGATCGGCGGTCTCTGTTCTCGCTACCCTGACGTTCTCCCGCGACGACTTGATCCGCTGCGCCGCCACGTAGTCCTCTTTCTGCACGGCCTGTTCCAACAGGACCGGCACGTCGAGCACCAGCGCGACCTCTCCGGAACCGAGGATGGTGGAGCCGGAGATCCCCCGCAGGCCGGAGAAAACCCGCCCCAGTGGCTTTATCACCGCCTGCAACTGCCCCTTGAGTTCGTCGACCAGCAGGCCGGCCTTGCGCCCGGCCCACTGCACCACCACCACGTTCCGGCGGCGACCGGTGCGCTCGCCCTCCAGCGCGAAGTGCTCTTTGAGGCGCAACAGCGGCAGTACCTCGCCGCGCAAGTTCAGATAGTTGCGGTTATCGGCGTCACCCTCGCCGGCCGGCAGTTCCACGCACTCCAGTACCAGTTCCAACGGCACCACGTAGTGGGCCGCGGCCACGCTCATGAGGAAACCGTCGATAATGGCCATGGAGAGCGGGAGGCGGATACGGAAGGTCGTTCCTCGGCCAGCGTGGCTTTCGATCCCGACCGTCCCGCGCAGCGCCTCGATGGCGCGCTTGACCACGTCCATGCCGACACCGCGCCCGGAGAGGTTGCTGACCCGGTCGACCGTCGAGAAGCCGGGCTCGAAGATCAGGTTCCACACTTGGGCGTCGGTCAGTTCATCCCCTTCGGCCACCACGCCCCGCGCTTGGGCCTTGGCGAGGATGGCGTCCTGATCGAGACCGCCGCCGTCATCGGCCACCTCGATGACGATCCCGCCCGACTCGTGGTAAGCGTTGAGCCACACCGTCCCCTTCGCCGGCTTGCCGCGTCCGGCCCGTACCTCGGCGGCCTCGATACCGTGGTCGACCGCGTTGCGCACTAGGTGGGTCAGCGGATCGCCGATGCGGTCCACCATGGTCTTATCGAGTTCGGTGTCGCCCCCTTGAATAACCAGCTCGATCTCTTTGCCGGTCTCCTTCGAGACGTCCCGCACTACCCGCCGGAAACGGTTAAAGGTCTCACCGATCTCCACCAGGCGCAGGCGCATGGTGCTGTCGCGGATGTCCTCCACCAGTCGCGCCACGCCGGAAACGGCCTCCATGGTCGCGCCGTCCTTGTTGCGGGCCGCCAACATGCCGAGGCCGGAGTTCGCGATGACCAGCTCGCCGACCAGGTTGATCAAGTTGTCCAGCTTGTCGGCGTGAACGCGGAGGAACTTGGAGTCCTGGGCTTGGCGACCGCGCACCTCCTTCTGCCGGGCGAGAGCCGCGTCGACCACCTCCGGCTGCACGACGTTCTCCTGGACAAACATCTCGCCCAGCGGCGGCCGCCCCTCCTCGTCCTTTTCACCACCCTGCGCCTCCTGGATGGCCAGCATCTCGTCCAGCTCCCGCGGGGTGATCGCCCCGCAGCCGACCAGGATCTCGCCCAGCCGGGTGGTGTCCTCCGGCAACGACTCGATCAGCTCCAGGTAGTCGCCGATCCGGCATCCGGGGGGCAGGATGCGGATCGCGCTATCCTCGCGGACGAAGTCGAAGGCGCTCTCGATCCGGGCCTTGTCGGCGTCGGTACGAAAGCGGATCTCGAAACCGAGGTAGCAACACTCCGGGTCCATCTCGGCGGCCGGCGGCATCGCGTCGGGTAAGGTCACGACGTGGACGATCTCGCCGAACGTGGCGAGATAGCGGATGAACGACATCGGGTCCATGCCGTTGCGCAACACATCCCGGCCGAAGCGCAGCGAGATATGCCAAGCGCAGTTTTCGACACCATCCGGACCGGGCCCCGCAGAGTCGATCCGCGGTTCGGCGGCGCCGGTCTCCACCGGCAGCTGCTCCCCCTCCCCGAAACGTTCCAGGTAGACGGCCAAGCGCCGGGTCAGGGCCGCGCCGTGGGCGGCGTCGTCCTCGTCCGGTTCCGCTCCGTCGGCGGCGATATCGAGCAACCGCCCGAGGTGGTCGGAGCACTCCAGCAAGAGGCCGGTCAGCTCATCGTCCAACGCCATTTCACCGCCCCGCGCCCGGTCGAGGACGCTCTCCGCCTCGTGGGTGAAGTCGACGATGTGGTCCAGCCCGAAGAGGCCGGCCGACCCCTTGATGGTGTGCGCGGCCCGGAAGACAGCGTGGACGGCGTCCGGATCGGCGGGATCGTTCTCTAGCTTGAGCAGCGCCTCTTCCATCTCTTGCAGCAGGGCGCGGCTTTCGGCGAGGAAGGTGTGGAGGGCGTCGGCCATATTCATGTCGTCTTCTCCTTACCGGTGAGCACCAGGGGGTCACCGAGGTGGCCCGCCAGATTGAGGAGTTCGATGGCCTCCACGGCGGCGGCGCTGTGCTCGGTGAATACCAGGGTCTTGGTGCCGGCGGCGGCCTCCCTCTTGGCCAGGATCAGAAGTTGCGCGCCGGCCGTATCCATCTCGGTGATCCCCGCAAGGTTCCATTCCAGCTCATCGGGGCCGTCCAACGCCTTCAGCAGCGCCTCGCGGTCGTCGTTGGCGGTATAGATGGTCAGTTCGCCCTCCAACCGGTACCGCCCGGCCGCGCCTTTTCCTTTCTTGGGTCGCAATTCCACGGTCGTTCCTCCCCCCGCCTCAGGGCAGGACCAGCTTGGAGACGGCGTCGAGCATTTGGGCCGGCTGAAACGGTTTCACCATCCACGCCTTGGCCCCCGCCATCTGGCCGGCCTGCTTCTTGTCTTCGCCGGCCTCGGTGGTGAGCATGATCACCGGGGTGAATTTGTTGGCTGGCTGCGCTTTCAACTCCTTGACGAAGGAGATGCCGTCCATGTTGGGCATGTTCACGTCGCTGATAACGAGATGGACCTTTTGGCCGTCCAGCTTGGACAGCGCGTCCTTGCCGTCTTCGGCCTCGATAACCTCGTAGCCCGCATTCTTGAGCGTCATTCCGACCACTTGCCGGATGGATGCCGAGTCGTCCGCGATCAGGACCGTCTTGGCCATGGCCTTGCCTCCTAGAAGAATGTGATGCCGCCGGACGGCGAATCCGTGGCCTCATCGCCGCGGTGGTTGATATATTGCTCGGGGGTGGTGTAACGGCCCTCCAGATTGACCAGCCACGCATCCACGTCCGGTGGGTCGTCGGACTCGAGCGCGTCGGTGAGCGCATCCATGTCCTCCTCGATATGGCTGAGGATCTGCCCGACCCGGTCCTGAAACTGAAGCGCGACGATGACGCCCTCCACCTCCTCCCGCACGCCGTCACTCTCCCGGCGCAACAGATCGGCGGAGTGCTCCAACCCTTCGGTGACTTCCCGGTACCGCTCCACCACGCGGCGGATGGCCTCCTCGGCGCCGCTCACCGACACTTTGTCTTCACGTTCGTAACGCTCGGCCGCCTCCAGCGTGGCGAGGATCGCCCCGTTCACCGTCGCCACCTTCTCGGCGATCCGCTTGCCGGCCTCACCCGATTGATCGGAGAGCGAACGGACCTCATCGGCCACCACGGCGAACCCCCGGCCGTGATCCCCGGCGCGGGCAGCCTCGATGGCAGCATTGAGGGCCAACAGATTCGTCTGAGCGGCAACGGCCGAGACGGTATCGGCCATGCCCTGCATCTCCTCGGTGAAGCACGCCAAGTCACTGATCTGCGACAACAACTCCTGCTTTGCGATCAGCGATTGGTGCAGCGTTTCGAGCACCCCGTTCAGCTCCTCGCGGCATTCCTCCAACACCGAGACCGCGCCGCCATCCCCGCCGGCATTCCCGCGTGAGGCTGCGAGCGCCCCGTCGAGCCGCCCGTTGATATCGGAGAAACGCGCCGTCAACGCCGAGACTTCCTCCTCGGTGTGGCGGCGCGTCGACTCGATATGGCGGCGCCAGATCGGCACGACGCCGCCGCACAGCGCGGCGACGCCATCATCGGAAGAACGGGCTTCGAGTTGGGCGCGGTATTCGGCCAACCGCTTCGACCAGGCATCGTCCCGCGCCCGTTGAGCGGCGGCCGCCTCCCGTCCGGCTGCAACGCCGGCGGCGGCCAAGCCCGCCGCCGCCACCCAGGCAGCCCACCCGCTTCCCAACACCGCCACCAACAGTCCGCCGGCCAGCCCCAGCAACACTGGCGCCCACGCCGGTCGCGCCGCCGGCATCGACTCCGCGGCTTCCGCGCCGGCGGTGGTCGCATCCTCAGTCACCGCTCCACCGCCACGAGGTTCCTCAAGCATGGCCACTTCTACGGTGCTCTGTTCGGCGCCCATCGCTTCATACCCCCCACTGGTCGAAGGGCCGTTCATTCATGCCCTTCAACCGTGCCACCAGCGCCTCGAACTCCAGCGATTTATCGAAGAAGCCATCAAAACCGGACTCCAACGCCCTGATGCGGTACTCCGGGTGGTTGGAGAAGAGATAGACGTGGGAGGTCGGGCAACAGAACTTGATGATCTTCGCCGCATCGAGCCCGGAGCCGTCGGGTAAGCGCCCGTCGACGACCGCGACATCCGGCGCGAAGGAGGCGCACTTGCGCACCGTCTCGTGGAGCGAACGGGCGACGCAGACGCCGGTCAACTGTTCCACCCCTCCCAACATGTCGATAAGCCTTGTAAAAACCGCTAACGAGTCATCCACCACCAGAAGGTTCACCGGCCTTCCCTACTCATTTCCGCAGACAGGGCCATGCTGCCGCGGGTCACGGCCGCTGCCATATCGGCAGTCGCTGCATCACGGCGTCGGCGCGCGATGAATCGGCGGCGGGGGATTCACGGACACGGCGTAGGGAGACGCCGACACGGTGTCAGCACAGGCGGAGACCCGGTTGGCGACGATGGTCACATACCCGACCGATACTCCTTGGCGAATTCACGCGAGAGCTATAGGGTTTGGTAAGTATCACTGATGAAAAGACCATTTACCCGTCTAGTCTACAATCGGTAATTCACAATGAAATCACTGGCCTCGAAGCCTGCAAAACCGATTTTTTATTTAAAAATAACTATTGATAAAACTGAACTCTATTGCAACCGCAATACCGCACCTCCAGTACACTCACTACCGGCCCTGCGAACTCGGCCGCAAGCCCCTTCGCCCACCATCAAACAGCCCTATTTGCCGGGACACCCACATTTTCAGCTACTGCCCACTCATCCCGAGATAAGCGCCCCTTCACTCCCTCCCGGCGGTAACAACACTGCGTGATCGGGGCAATTGCAACGCCCTAATGGATACCTGCCAGCGGACATTGGTTGAGACTCATAGTCCGTAGACGGTTTATCCATATGGGCTTTTTACTGTCCAGCCATTGGACGCCACAGAAGACCCAATGCATGGATCCAATTTATTCCGGCGCCATCAAACGCCAGTTCGGGGCACGGCTGCGCGCCCACCGGCAGGCGGTGGGGCTATCCCAGGAGGCCCTGGGGCTGATCTGCGGGCTCGATCGCAGCTATGTCGGAGGAATCGAGCGAGGCGAAAGGAATGTCAGTCTAGTCAACATCCACCGTTTGGCAGCCGGGCTTCAGATCCATCCGCAGGATCTCTTCGGGCCGC
>SKJZ01000141.1 GCA_007121755.1 Halorhodospira sp.
GCGTGCTCCTTCGACCGCTCGGACACCTCTCCTTGAACGAACTCGCGGGCGCGCCGCGAAGGGTGAAGGGTAAAGGAGCGCCCTCGCTTACGCAATCTCCAAACCTGGCGAATACCAAGTTTTCGGAAAGCATTGCATTGCCGGGTAGTGCCCATACGGGGACGCCGTAAATCCATCCTTGGAGGCTTCACGGCCGCATCCCTGCGGCCGAGACCCCGTATGGGCACTACCCGGCAATGCAATGCTTTCCGAAAACTTGGTACGACCCGGGGCGGGCGGAAGCCAGTCTGCCGCCATCAAATCTTGCCGCCCGAGGGGCCGCCGCCCGGGGGGCCGTAGTACTGGCCGGGAAACGGTGTGACATTGCCCGTCGCGTCGGTGATACGGGCGTCTCCCGCCCGGTCGACCTCGTCGATCCGGACGACCGCGTGCAGGGGTATATAGGTGCGCCGCACACCCTCGAACTCCCGCTTCAGCTTCTCCTCGGCGGGATCGACCACCACTTGCGAGCGCTCACCGAAGGTCAACGCCTCCACCTCGACAAAGCCGAGGATGTTGGAACCCGCAACGCCACGGGCATAGATCTCGTAGACCTGGCCCTGATTATGGAAGATCACTCGGAAGAGGCGGTTTTCGTCGGACATGGCGCATCGGCTCCGGTCGTGGTACGGGCCACCGGCCGGGCCGGCGACGGATGGGCGGGATCATGCCTCGCCCATCCAGCGGACGCAAACGGCGCCGAAGCGTACCAAGGGCGAAAAAAACCCCCGAAGGCGCGCGGCCTCCGGGGGCGACACAATCAACCCGCCGGTGGTTTACCGGTTGCCGCAGAGGTAGCCGCGGTCCACGCAGGCGTTGTTGTAGCCGGCGTGGCAGGTGGCGCAGGTCTCCGGGTTCAACGGATGGCCATCCTCGTCCGACGCGATCGACTCCTCGGTCTCCATCAGGAGAACGTCGTAAATCGGCTCCCCGCCCTGGTGGTCCGTGGTGAACGCAACCCCGATGTCGGTCAGTTCCAGAACCGCCGTGCGGCCGTCCGGATAGTCGGTCCCCTTCGCTTGGTAGATATCGAAGACCGCGGGGTTCACATAACCTTGGTAAGAGCTGCCGGCGGCGACGCTGCAATAGATGCGCACCGTATCCGCCAGAATCCGGTCGGGCGTCACGCCCCGCGGATCGACGCCACACCCCGGGAAGCTCCCCAGCCGAACCGTCTTCTCCCAATCCGCCCAGTAATTGGTCTCCACCGGGGCCGCCTCTTGCTCAGGCGCGGCCGCCTCTTCCGCCGGATCTCCACCACAGGCGGAGAGAGTTCCCACCAAAGCGGCCAACACCGCCAGCCGCAACAGGGAGTAAAGTCGATCACTCATACCGATAAACCTCTTATTTAATGCGTTATTAAAAACCCAAATCCGTAGTATAGCCTAGAGACGCTCCAGCACTCAGTCTTTGAGCGATATCAAACTCAAGACGAACTCGCTGCCGCCGAGGGCTCCCAGAATCCCTCGTCCGCCATTCTCAAATCGTCAGTCGTGTCGATTTCAAGCCAGCCGTTCTCGATGAACGCTGCCCGCACATCCCATTTCCGGTCGATCATGTGCTGCAGAAAGCTGGTCATATACATATTGTCGAAGTCCTTGCCGTCGTATGTGGCGCCGCGGTCCATGGCGTACCAGAGCGCCACCAGCGGCCGCACATGATCGGCTCGCACCTTGATCAGACCCATGTATTGGCCCTCGATATCGTCCAGGCCGCGTGGCTTTTTACCCAGCTCGACCACCCGATCGCCGTCTTTCAGCTTGAGCGTCTCCGCATCGGACAGTGGATCTTCCATGCGGTCCGCCCAGTACCGCCGCCAGGCCCGATCGACGGTCAGACAGACCGGCGCGCCGCACGCCAACAGGGCTTCGAGGACGCGCGGCTCGTAGACGATGTCCCCGTAACTGATGATGAGGTCGCTCTCGCCGGTCAGTTCCTGCTCAGCGGCGAAGAGCGTCGCCACCATATTCGTCTCCGCGAAACGCTCGTTGATGTGCCGCGTCACTCCCGGCTGCCGGATCTGATCGGCCCGGTAGCCGGCGACCACGTGGATGTCCTCGATTCCGGCCCCGCGCAGGGTCTCCAGTTGGTGCTCGAGAAGCGGCTTGCCCGCCAACTCCACCAGACACTTGGGTCGATCGTCCGTCAGCGGCCGCAGCCGTGTCCCCTGTCCCGCCGCGAGAATAATGGCCTTCAAAGCGTCTCTCCAAAGTGGTTGCGTATCAATTCACAGTCGGCCGCCGCCGTCGGTTGGTCGCGCTCCGGATGCCACATGATCGCCAGCCACGGCCGGTCACGATGGCCCAGCGCCTCGACGGCCCCGTCCTCCGACCAAGCCAACGGCTCCAGGGTGGGGGCGAGCCCATCCGGCAAGACACCGTGATTGTGGTAACTATTGACCATCCGTCCGGCCGTGCCGGCCAACGGCCCGAAGATACCGTGCCGCACGGCCACGTGGCCGTCCAGGGCCGCAAGGGTTCCGCCCTCGTCCCCATTGATAATCTGCAGGCCCCGGCAGATGCCGAGAACCGGGATACCGTGCTCCCGCGCATAGGCCAGGGCGGCGCGCTCCAGACGATCCCGGCCGGGGGCCTCTCCGAGGTCGTTACCGCCACTGAGGAGAATGCCGTCCGGGTTCAACGCCGCCAGATACTCCGCCGCGTTGCCGGGGCGGCCCTCCGCGACGGGCTCCGCCACCACGCCGCTACACAGGGGGATCGGCAGCAGGCCGAGCGTCCAAAGGAGCCTTCCCAAGCGGATATCGAGCGCATCCCGGCGCTCATCCCGGCCCGGAACCGCGTCGACCCGCTGGCTGACCGCGATGCGTTTCACCGCACCACCCGCAAAATACCGTTGGCCGGCGCCAGCTCGATCACCCGCGCCAAGGTCAGCTCCCGGTAACGCTGCTCGCCCACGCCGATGGCGGCCGGCAGGCCGAACTCGGCGGCGCGGATCGCCATATGCGAGTTGGCGCCACCGAAGAGGGTCACAAGGCCGGCGATCCCCTGCCCGAAGAGCCAGTCGTAACCGGGATCGGCCTGCGGGATCAGGGCGATGTAGCCGGTCACGTCCAGTCCGGTCTCACCGCTGCGGCCGCCCAGCTCGATGCACTCCGCGGTAACACCGCGCGAGCCGATAAAATTCGGAACATCCGCGCCCAGCACGAAGGCGTCCAGGTCGCGCTCACTGGTCAACAGCGGTGGCAGCTCGCACGCCCCGGCCACCCGGCGCGCCCTCCGCCCCGCCTCGGCCAGTTCACGCAGGTGCTTAGCCGCGTCCAACCCGGGATGGCGGGCATCGCGCAGGGCCAGGATGTCGTCGAGACGGACCTCGGCCAGCGCCGACCGGCCCAGCCCCAGCCTTTCTCCCAACGCGGCCAACGCCTCAAGGGCCGCGGAGAGGTTGCGGCTGAAGATGAACTTGGCCGACTCACGCCCCTCAATGCTTTGCCGCAAGAAACCTTCCACGGTCTCCGCGTCGGCCGGCAGCCCCAGTCCGCGCAGGGCCTCCAGGAAGGCGCCGCGCTCGCTTCGCCAACGGGAGTCGTCGGCGACCTCCAGCGCCGCCTCGGCGGCATGCTCCACCAGGGGGCGGAGAAAGTGTTCCGGGTCGGCGTCGTAACGCGGCGAAGTCAAATCGTAAGTGCCCGGCCGCAAGTGGCCGTAACGGGCGACGAACGCGTCCCACGCCATCTCGCCGGCGGCGGTGGCGCGCGCATCGCGTGTCAACTCGTGGCTGACCGTCCTGACGGTGCTCAGAAAGCTGTCGCGGGCGGCGGCGCTGATCGCGCCCGTCTCCACCGCCCCGCGCAACAGCGTCACCGCGATAAAACCGCTGCGCGCCAAGTGGGCGAACGGCAATGTACCGAAGCGGCGGCAGTCCTCCAAAAGCAAGCGGGCACGCTCCAGCGGCCCCAGAGCGGCGGCGTCCCGGACGGCCCGATACCGATCCGCCAACCGCCGGATCGCCTCTCCATCCCGTTCGCCGCGGGCGAACGCCTCGGCGGTGATGCCGTGCAGGCCCTGCCGCAACTCCGCGACCTCCGCCGCCGAGAAGCCGCCGGCCTCCCGCAGGCGCCGCTCCCAGCGTTCGAATCCGGGCGCCAGACAAGTGGGGACGACCTCGAACTCCACCTTGTCGTGGAGTTCCGGACGCTCGGCAAGCCAGTCGAGATAGAAGCCCAACAGCCGGCCCGCCAGCCCATCCCCGACCGACGCCGGGATAAAGGAAGCGAAACTGGCCCGCACGTCGACGTAGGGCCGTCCGGCGAAACCGGCGAGCAACGGCGCCGGGCGCACGTCCCGGTAGCCGTACTCCGCCCGCTGCGTGGCCCAGACCTCATCCATCACCAGGTAGCGGTAGAGGCTCTCGGCCAGGGCGCCCGGTGCGGTGCCGATGATCTCGGCCGGATTCCAATCAGGCATAACGCCGTAGAGCGGCCGCGCGTCGCCGGGCAGGTGCGGCGCGGACGGCGCCAGACGGCGCCACGCCCGGTGGGCCTGCTCCATTGCGGCGTGGCAGAGCGCATCGTCGACCCCGGACTCCTGGTGCTCCACTGCGATCGGACGCACCTGGAGGATATGGATCGTCCCCTCGCCGTCCACGGCGAACTCGACATCGAGGGCGTCGTAGCCGAGCAGCTCTTCGATCTCGGCCAGGGCCGCCACCAACCCCTTGAGTTCGCGAACCGGCAGCGGACCATCCTCGGTGCCGCGGCGCACCAGCAACGTCCGGTGGTCGCCGCTGGCGCCGCTGGTAATCCCTTCGGTCCCCCCATCGGAGTCATAATTAATGACGATCCACGGCGCCCCCCGCTCCAAGGTCCGGGTGAAAGCAACGCCGCTCATGGTCACATTGCGCACCATGGGCTGGACCAGTACCTGGTCGCCCGCCACGGCCTCGCCGTACGATGCGATGACGCGGTCCACGGCTTCGCCCAGGCCGTTACGCGGATCGACGTCGAGTAGACTGTCGTAGGCGCCGGCGTTCGCCGAGGTAAACGAGTCCTCACTGCGGGCGCTGGAGCGGACCACCAGACGGCTCTCGCCGAACCGTTCGCGAACCCGCTGCAAAAGCGGCTCCCGCCGCTCCCGCCACTCGCTGACAGTGAACGAGACCTGCTCCTGGATCACGGCGTTGCGGATCATGCCGCACAGCCGCTCCAGCGTCTCCGCCTTGGTGCCGAGCACAAAGTGTGCGATATCCCGCGGCTCGTTGACCTCCGCCCAGTCACCGGCGACGTCCAGGCCGGCAACCTCAAGGCCGCCGGCCCGCAAGTACTCGATCAAGCCAGAGAGGTGGACGCGGCGCAGGCTCTCCGGGATCGTATCGCGCAGGGCGACCAAGCGCTCCAAAGCCTCCGGGCGGAAACGGACCAAGCCCGTGAACTCCCCGTCCGCCCAGTCCGCGGGGAGATCGGCCCCCAAGCGCACCACCCGGTCACCGGCTACCGCAACCTTTTCACACCGCGCCAGATCTTCGGCGCTCCGGCCGGCGTACCGGCGGCGCCACTGGCTGTCCCAGACGACCGTGATCGGCGCCTCGGATCGCTGGAGCGCATGGCGGAGTTCGGCACGGAAGAGGATATCGCCGTAACTGACCAGCAGCGGGCGCTCCGTCTCGACAGGGACCATGAGCAATGAAGCGGCGCTGCCCGAGTGCTGCCAATCGGGATTCTCCAGGACCGGCAATGCAGGGTAGCGTTCACGTATCAGATCGGCCTGGTAGCCGGCAACAAAGGTGATGTCTTGTTGCTCCGCGGCCATCGCCTCAAGAAGCCAGCGGAAAACCGAGCTGCCTTGCCGCAGCTCGGAAACGATGGCGGGGGAGTCACCGTGGTGTGGCGCACCGGCACCCAAAATGGCGATTTGATCGTTGGAACTCACGCGGACTCCTCCGGATTCCGGCCGAGACAGCCAATACCAATGCACAGGAGAAATTTACTAACCTTTCGGAAGGTATTATCAGGTAGCATCCATACGGGGACGCCGTGAATCCATCCCTGGAGGCTTCACGGCCGCATCCCAGCGGCCGTGATCCCGTATGGGTGCTACCTGACAATACCTTTCGAAAGGTTAGTCAAGCGTTCAAGTATACCAGTGACCGGCCGATTCTCTGTCTATACAAGCCGGTCCGTTTCGCCCGGAGGGCGTCTCGAAAGGGCAACCGTCTTTTTGAGCCGCCGCGCAGATCGAGACCGCCCGCGGGCGATCGACATCCGCGGCATTCCGTGTGAGCGAAGTTAACTCGTGGATGACAAACATGGCTCAACCGATTCTTCAGCGCCTCGTCCAGCCCTCCCTGAACGGCAAGCTACTGATCCTTATTGTTTTCGTCTCGGTCGTCTCGGTTTCGGTCATGGGGACCGGGGCGTTCTGGCTGATGAAAGGTCAGTTGGAAGAGCGGTTTAACCAGCAGTTGATCCAAGTCGGCGACGAGGCGGCCGCCACGCTCGACGACTATGTAATGCGGCAGTCGGACCTGGTCCGCAATATCGCTTCCGATCCGCAGGCGGCCGACCCCGACACGTTCCCGCTGGAGCGCTATATCCAATGGCACGCCGA
>SKJZ01000183.1 GCA_007121755.1 Halorhodospira sp.
CGGGCCGGGCGGGTCTGCTCCGTGGACAAGGCCAACGTGCTGGAGAGTTCGGAGTTGTGGCGCGAGGTGGTGGAGCGGGTGGCCGCCGACTACCCCGGCGTGGAGCTCTCCCACATGTACGTGGACAACGCCGCCATGCAGCTCGTCCGCGCGCCCAAGCAGTTCGACGTGGTGGTCACCGGCAACCTCTTCGGCGACATCCTCTCCGATTGCGCGGCCCAGCTCACCGGCTCCATCGGCATGCTGCCGTCGGCGTCGCTGGACCAGAGCGGCAAGGGGCTCTACGAGCCGGTCCACGGGTCGGCCCCGGATATCGCCGGGCAGGGTGTCGCCAATCCGTTGGCGACCATTCTCTCGGTGGCGATGATGCTGCGCTATAGTCTCGCCGAGACCGCATTGGCGGACCGCGTGGAGGCGGCAGTCGGGCGCGTTCTGGCCGATGGGCTGCGCACCCCCGATCTGCACGCCGGGCCCGGAACACGCGCCGCCGGTACGGAGGAGATGGGCGCTGCGGTCGTTGCTGGATTATAGGTTGTCTTGTCCCTCCCCGCGCCGGGCCGTTAAGCGTCCATCGGTGGCGGCGGGGTGCCGGTAGCGGTTAGACTTCCTGCCGAAATACAGAGGAATTCAGGGGACAAAGGCAAGCTTCCATGACAAAGAGTTACGATGTGGCCGTGGTCGGCGCCACCGGCGCGGTGGGTGAGGTGATGCTGTCGATCCTCGCCGAGCGCGACTTTCCGGTCGGCAACGTCTACCCGCTGGCCAGCGCGCGTTCGGCCGGTGGTACGATCCGTTTCAAGGATCGTGAATTGGTGATCCAAGACCTTGCCGATTTCGATTTTTCACAGGCGCAGATCGGCCTCTTTTCCGCCGGCGGCTCCATCTCCGCCGAGCACGCCCCGCGGGCCGCGGCGGCGGGATGTGTCGTGATCGATAACACCTCCCATTTCCGTTATGACGACGACATTCCGTTGGTTGTTCCGGAAGTGAATCCCCACGCCATCGCCGGCTACAAGACACGGGGAATTATCGCCAATCCGAATTGCTCCACGATTCAGATGTTGGTCGCGCTAAAGCCGCTGCACGACGCCGCCGGTATCGAGCGGGTCAATGTCGCCACCTACCAAGCGGTCTCCGGCAGCGGCAAGCCCGCCATCGATGAACTGACACAGCAGACATCGCGCTGGCTGGAGGGCGGGGAGTTGGCGTGTGAGGTCTACCCCAAACCGATCGCCTTCAATTGCCTGCCCCATATCGACGACTTCCAGGAGAATGGATACACCAAGGAAGAGATGAAGATGGTCTGGGAGACGGTCAAGATTCTGGAAGACGATTCGGTGTTGGTGAATCCCACGGCGGTGCGGGTGCCGGTGGTCTTCGGCCACTCGGAGGCGGTGCATATCGAGACCCGGGAAAAGCTCACCGCCGAGCGGGCCAGGGATCTGTTGCGCAATGCGCCCGGCGTTACCGTGATGGATGAGCCCGTGCCGGGGGGGTACCCCACGGCGCTGACCGAGGCCGCCGGTACCGACCCGGTCTATGTCGGCCGTATCCGGGAGGATATTTCTCATCCCCGCGGTCTCGATTTTTGGGTTGTCGCCGATAACGTACGCAAGGGAGCGGCGTTGAACAGCGTACAGATCGCGGAGTTCCTGATTCGGGAGCATCTCTAGCGTCACAGGAGACAACGGGTGCGCAAGGCGAGCAGTGTAGGATTGATCGCGCTGGGCCTGCTGGTCTGGTGGGGCGGGGCCTTGGCGATGAACATCAGCCTCGGCACCATTGAGGCCCGCTCCTCCCTGGGGGAGCCGGTGGAGGCTCGCATCCCCTTGCGCAATGTCTCCCCGGAGCAGTTGGCGCAGTTGGAGGCGGGAATGGCCTCCAGCAGGGCGTTTGACCGCGTGGGCTTGGAGCGCCCCCCGCAACTCTCCTGGCTCGACTTCCGAATCGTCGCCGAGGGGGAGGGCGCCCCTTACATCGAAGTAACCTCTGATCGTCCCATGGACCGGCCGCTGCTCGACTTCCTCGTGGAGTTGCGTTGGCCTGAGGGGGAGGTGGTGCGGGAGTACACGCTGCTCCTCGACCGGCCGCTAACCCTTGGTGAAGAGGCGCCCGCCGTTGTGGAAATGGCGCCGGAACCAATCGCCATGCAGGCGGTTAGGGAAGATGGTCCGGAGCCGCGGGCGACTGCCTACGGGCCGGTGGAGGAGGGCGATACCCTCTGGAGCATCGCCCGCGAGCACCGGCCGGACGAGTCGGTGACGGTCGCGCAGACCATGCTTGCCATCAAAGAGTTGAACCCGCAGGCGTTCAGGGAAGACAACGTGAACGCCCTGCTCACCGGATGGTGGCTGCAGTTGCCGACCGCCGAGCAGGCGGCGCGCATTTCAGCGGCGGAAGCCCAATCCGAGTATAACCGGCAACTTGAGGCTTGGCCCCCGGCGGAGGAGCCACCAGCGCCGGTTGAGGAGCCCCCGCCACCGGTCGTGGAGGAGGAGGCGCCCCCGGCGGAGCCCGATGCCCGGCTGGAGGTGTTGGCGCCCGGAGAAGAGATCGGGGACGACGTCTCCGCCCTGCTTGATGACGACGTGGTGCCGACCGAAGAGGGTTTCCGCGCGCTCCAACGGGAACTCGCCGTGGCCCGGGAGACCGAGCAGAGCCTGCGGGCGGAGAAGGAGAGTCTGGAGACCCGGGTCAATGAACTCACCGAGCGGGTGGCGGATCTGGAGCGGCTGCTCGATTTGCAGATGGAAGGCGCGTTGCCGGCGCCCGAAACCGCGGAGCCAGCCCCGGAGCCAACAGTCGAGCCGGAGCCCCAACCGAGGCCGGAGCCTGAACCGAGGCCGGAACCGGAGCCGGAGCGGGATCCTGAGCCACTGGTAGAGGAGGAGCCCGGCGATGCGGTGCCGTTTTGGGCCGATTGGCAGGAGTGGATTGATTGGTCCCGGTGGGCGGACAGGATTCCGGAAGGGCTCGATCCCGCCGCGTTGTGGGACGATATCCAGGATGACGCGGAACTGCGCAATCAAGTCCTTATCGGCGCCGGCGTCGGCTTCGTCGCGCTGTCCGGGTTGTTCATGGTGGCACGCCGCCGGCGCCGCCGCCGGATAGAGGCTGAACGGGCGGACGGCTTGCGCCTCGACCCCGAGGATCTCTCATTCGACTTCGACAACATGCCCGTTCGCGATACTGATAGTGTCGACGTCGATGCGTTGGCGCGGGCCGAGGAGCACATCAACGACAACGACTACCGCGGGGCGCGGGATGTCCTGATCCAGGGGCTCGAAGATGAGCCGCATCGGGCCGATCTGCGCTTGAAGCTACTCGAAGTCTTGGCCGAATTGGGAGACCGGGGCGGTTTCGCCCGGGAAGCCGAGAACCTTCACGATCGTGTCTCCAGTGAACGGGATCCAATATGGCAGGCCGCCGCGGTGATCGGGCGGGCTTTCGCCCCCGACTTGCCGCTGTTCGCCGATGGTTCGAGCGAAGGCGGTGGCGGCGATGAGCCGGCTTCCGAGGAGAAGCCCGATCTCGAGAACCTCGATCTGGGGCTCGACGATGGAGGCGATGAGTACGGGGCGCTTTCGGAGGATGAGCTGGAGCGCCGTCTGGACGAGGCGTTCGGCCCCGAGGATGACGAGCTTTCTTTCGAGGAAGAGTCCCCGTCGGAGGAAGAGTCTCTGCTGGAGGAGGTGTCTTCACCGGAGGAAGCGCCTCCCGCGGCGGATGATTCCGCGGCCGGGGAGGACGACTTCGGCGAACTGGCGGGGGACGGCCTCGACGAGATCGATCTCGATAGCCTGCTCGATGAGGGCGGCGACGAGGAAGCCGATACCGACATCGAGCCGTCCACGCCGGAGACTGCCGCCGAGCCGGAGCCGCCCGCGGAACCCGGGGAGGAGGCGCCGCTGGCCGCCGGCGAGGGCGACGAGGTCGATACCAAGCTCGATTTGGCGCGGGCCTATATCGATCTCGGCGACGAGGCGGGCGCTAGGGAGTTGCTGGAGGAGGCGATTGAAGAGGGGTCGTCAACCCAGCAGGCCAACGCCCGCAAGATCCTGGAGGAGATCGACGGCTAGCCGTGTATCCGCATCCGGGGCTGCAGTTGCTCGGGGTCGTCGTGTTGGCTGCCTTATTGGCGCGCGGCGGCGCCGCCGCGGTGGCGGTGGCCGGGGCAGCGGTAGCGGCCGTCTATCTGCTGACGCGCCGCCGGCGCCGGTGCCTCGTCCGTTTGTGGCGGCTGTGTCGGCAGTTGGCCGTGCTCTGGTTCACGCTAGCGGTCTTCTACTTTTACCTGACGCCCGGCGAGCCTCTATGGCCGCGTCTGGGCGTCCTCTCTCCCTCTCATGCGGGATTCACGATGGGCCTGGAGCGGGCCGGGGCGCTACTGGTGCTAGTGGCCGCGGTGGCGTGGGTGGTCAGCGCCAACGGGCGCCGTCGGCTCACCGCCGGCATTTACTGGTGTGTTACGCCGTTCCGTCGGCTGGGAGTCCCGGCGGAGCGTTTGGCGGTCCGCTTGGCGCTGACCCTGGAAGCGGTCTCCTCGCTGCGCCGGCTGTTGCGGCAGCGCCGGGAAGCGGAGCGGCTTCATAGGCGGCCCGTGCGCTTCGCCGCCGCGCTCTTTAGGGATACGGTCGACGCCGCCGCCGCGGCGCCGCGGCGCCCGCTGGTCCTGCAGAGCCTGCCACCGGTGCCGGCCTGGCAGTGGCTAGTGCTGGCAGGGGCTGCTGCTCTACTGTGGGGGGTGGGATGAGCGGCCGGGTCGCCCTCGGCGTGGAGTACGACGGCGCCCCGTTCTCCGGCTGGCAGTCGCAACGGCACGCGCCGTCGGTTCAGGAGACCCTGGAAAAGGCGCTTTCCCGGGTGGCGGACCACCCCGTGGAAGCGGTCTGCGCCGGACGCACCGACGCCGGGGTCCACGCCACCCACCAAGTGGTCCACTTCGATACCACCGCGCGGCGTCCGATGCACGCCTGGGTATTGGGCGCCAACGCCTTGATGCCGGGAGCGGTGAGCGCCCTGTGGGCGCAACCGGTATCGACCGATTTCCACGCCCGCTACTCCGCCACCCGCCGGGCGTACCGGTACGTCTTCTTCTGCCGCCGCTCCCGCCCCGCGTTGCTCCGCCGCCGGGTAGCGTGGGTCCATCGGCCCATGGACGCCGGTTTGATGCAGGAGGCCGCCCGGCCCCTGCTGGGTGAACACGACTTTTCGGCATTTCGCGCCGCCGCCTGCCAATCCCGCCACGCCCGGCGCCGCCTCCTCCGCTTGGAGGTCTTCGAGCGGGGCCCCTTCATCTATCTCGACGTGGAGGCCAACGCCTTTCTCCACCACATGGTCCGGAATTTGGCCGGGACATTGATGGCCGTCGGGCGCGGCGAGCGGCCGGTGGAGTGGCCGGCGAAGGTGTTGGCCGGCCGCGACCGGACGAGCGGCGGCATTACCGCGCCGGCGGAGGGGCTCTATCTGACCCGCGTGGTCTATCCACCCGCCTTCGGCCTGCCGGAGAGTGGGGTAGACCCTCTCTTTGCCTGATTCGGCGTCGGGAGGTAGGATACTGGCCTTTGTGCAATCCATTTACAGATTCCGGATAAAGGCGCAACCTCAGCCTTGCGAACCCGAGTCAAGATCTGCGGCGTTACCCGCCCCGAAGACGCCATCGCCGCCGCCGAATTGGGGGCGGACGCGATCGGGCTCGTCTTTTGCGAGGCCAGCCGGCGGGCGGTGGATCGCCGGATGGCGGAAGAGATCATCGCCGCCCTGCCGCCGTTCGTCTCGGTGGTGGGGCTCTTTGTCGACCCGGAGCGCCAACAGGTCGAGGTGGCCCTGGAGGAGTTGCGGATCGATCTGCTGCAGTTCCACGGCGATGAACCGCCGGATTTCTGCGGCAGCTTCCACCGCCGGTACATTAAGGCGGTGCCGATGGGCGGTGGTGTCGATCCGGTTGCATACTTGAATCGGTACCCCGGCGCCGGGGGCTTCCTCTTCGATGGGCACGCGGCCGGTGAGCTGGGAGGGCGCGGCGTAGGGTTCGATCACCAGCGGTTGCCGGCCGCGGGGTGCCGGTACTCGATACTCGCCGGTGGGCTGACGCCGGACAATGTCGGTGAAGTGGTGGCCGCGGTCCGTCCGTATGCGGTGGATGTCAGCAGCGGAGTCGAGGCGCGGCCGGGGATCAAGGATCGGGAGCGCATGGCGAAATTCATGGCAGAGGTGGAACGTGTCCGCAACGGTTGAAAACGAGCGGCGATCCGCCGCCTCCCCGGAGGGAGCGGGGCCGGTGGGCCGTTTCGGCCCTTACGGCGGGCGGTTCGTCTCCGAGACCTTGATCGGTCCTCTGGAAGCGCTGACGGCGGCCTATGACGAGGCGCGCCGCGATCCGGGATTCCAGGCGGAGATCGACCGCGATCTGCGCGACTTCGTCGGCCGGCCCACCCCGCTCTATTTCGCCGAGCGGCTGACCCGGCGCGTCGGCGGGGCCCGGA
>SKJZ01000167.1 GCA_007121755.1 Halorhodospira sp.
AGAGCAGCGGCCAGATGGCGGGGGTGACGGCGTCGGCCCTCGCGAAGCCGAACACCATGACGGCGGTCGTGATGACGAACAGCACGAACCCGTACATGGTCAGCAAGTGGGAAAGCCTTCGCTGCGAATTGCAGAACTCGCCGGAGGTCAGGACGTCGACCGCGACGGTGGCGATGGTGATGGTGGCCTTCTCGGCGCCCCCCACCTCACGGGTGCTTGCCGCCTTGGATTTCTCATTGGCCTCGAAAAAGTACTTGGCGCTCTTCTTGTGCATGACGTCGATCACGGTTCCGGCGATGACGAGCAGAACCATGACGATCACATACGCCTGCATCGCCAGCGGCGGAACCGCTTGGGATAGTTCGGTGAACGGATTGACGGCCAGCATGTTTTGCGCCCCCTCTGTTTCGAAAGACCGAGAGAAACGCTGAACAGTCCGTTATTGCTAGCGAAGTGAAGCAATCTCCATGCGATGGCAACCGTCGTGTTGTAGATTGCTTCGCTCCGCTAGCAATGACGTTTTGCCTCGCTGGCAATGACGGCTTGGGTTTTGTTCAACGTCCCCCCCTCTGGTATCAATGTAGATGACAACGGGCAAAGCGCACGGCGGCGGGCCGGTGCGCTACCCGGCAAGACTTCCCGAAAGGTCAGTAACTCAAGGTTTGCGGCAGGTAATTGTGGCGACGTATATGCCGTTCAGCACATATGGGGAAAGTCGTCAGCCCGGGATCTCGGTGTCCTTGATGCCCATCAGATAGAGGGTAGCGTCCAATCCTAGGGTGGAGATCGACTGCTCGGCGTTCTCCTGGACCATCGGTTTGGCGCGGAAGGCGATGCCGAGACCGGCCAGGCGGAGCATCGGCAGATCGTTGGCGCCGTCGCCGATGGCGATGACCTGTTCCAGGGAGAGACCCTGCTCTTCGGCAATGCTGCGCAGGATCTCGGCCTTGCGCGGGCCGTCGATGATCTCTCCGCTGACGCGGCCGGTGAGGTGTCCGTTGGCGATCTCCAGCTCGTTGGCGTGGACGTAATCGATGTCTAGCCGCTCCTGTAAGTGGCGGCCGAAGTAGGTGAAACCGCCAGAGATGATGGCGGTGGTGTAGCCCAGGGATTTAACGGTACGCACCAGGCGCTCCGCGCCCTCCGTCAGCGTTAAGCGGTGGGCGATCTCTTCCAGCACCCCGACCGGCAGCCCCTCCAGCAGGGCGACCCGGCGGCGCAGGCTCTCCCGGAAATCGATCTCGCCGCGCATGGCCTCCTCCGTGATCCGCGAGACCTCCTCGCCCGCGCCGGCGGCCTTGGCCATCTCGTCGATGACCTCCTGCCGTATCAGCGTCGAGTCCATGTCGAAGGCGACCATTTGCCGGTTGCGCCGGTAGAGGTTGTCTTCCTGGAAGCTGATATCGATGCCGAGATCCTTGGAAATGTCCATGAAGTCGCGCTTCATGGCGTCGGTGTCCACCGGCTGCCCGCGGACCTTGATCTCAATGCACGCCCGGGATGAGCGGTCGTCCGTGTGCAGCGGGCGGCGGCCGGAGAGGCGGACGATATCGTCGATATTCAGGTTCTGGGAAGTGACGACGCTGGCGATGCGCGCGATCTGCTTGGCGCTGATGCTCCGTCCCAGCAGTGTGATGATGTGGCGCGGTTTGCCGGCGCCCCGGACCCAACTGGCGTAACGCTCTTCCGTGATCGGCGTGAAACGGACCTGCATCCCTTTGTCGTGGAGGTGGAAGAGCACATCCTTCAGCACCGGCGAGATATAGGCCTCTTCGGGGATCTCCAACAGAATGCCCAGCGAGAGGGTGTCGTGGATCATCGCTTGGCCGATATCGAGAACCCCGATGTTGTATTCGGCGAGAATGCCCATCAGCGATGAGGTGAGGCCCGGCTGATCTTCGCCGGAGACGTTGATAAGGATGATTTCGCTCATAGCCCGACTCGTTCGAATGCGGAGTTATTGTAAGAGATTGTTCCCCGCCGTGGGGCGTTTTGCCGTCGGAAAATCCCATACCGCCGGCCCGCTTGTGGGAGCGGTTGTTCGGTATCAGACTGACGGTAACCGGCCGAATCATCAACCTTGGGAGTGCAATCGGTGGTCGACCCGGAACTGGGACGTGTGTTGCGGCAGGCTCGGCGGGTGGCTGTTCTGACCGGCGCCGGGATCTCCGCGGAGAGCGGAGTGCCGACGTTCCGGGAGGCGCGGAGTGGGCTCTGGCGACAGTTCGATCCCGAAGAGTTGGCTACACTCGAGGCGTTCCAACGCAATCCGGCGCGGGTTTGGGAGTGGTACGCCCACCGGCGTGCCCTGGTGGCCGCGGCGGAGCCGGGTCCGGCCCACCTGGCCCTGGCGGAGTGGGGCGAGCGGTTGGAGTGGTGCCGTATCATTACCCAGAATGTGGACGGGTTTCACCAGCGGGCGGGGAGCCGGGAGGTCATCGAACTGCACGGTAACATCAACCGCAGCCGCTGCGCGGACTGCGGCGGTGACGTGGAGGGGGAGGCGTCCGGCGCCGAGATGCCGCCGCACTGTGTCCAGTGCGGCGGGCTCTTGCGCCCCGATGTGGTCTGGTTCGGGGAGGCCCTGCCGCCGGGTGCCTACGAGGCGGCGGCCGCCGCCGTGGCGCAGGCGGACCTGATGCTGTCGGTGGGGACCTCGTCGTTGGTCCAGCCGGCGGCTTCGCTGCCGTTGGAGGCGCTGGAGCGGGGTGTGCCCGTGGTGGAGATCAACCCGGAGGTGACGCCCCTGACGCCGGTCGCCGACTGGAGCTTGCGGGGCAAGGCCGGGGAGATCCTCCCGCGGCTCGTGGAGGCGGCGATCGAACCGTGAGACCGCTTGCCGTGGCGCCGTCCGCGTCAGTACTATGGAATATTGCCGAATTCTTACAAGTGTGAGGAAGATGGAAACCGCAGTCGCCAATCCGCATGCCGAATCTCCGAATCCCGCCCACCCCATGGTCGGCAAGACCATGAGTGGTGCCGATATGGTCATCGAAGTCCTGGCGCAGGAGGGTGTCGATACGGTATTCGGTTACAGCGGAGGCGCCATTCTGCCGACCTACGACGCCATTTTCCGCTTCAATGAGCGGCACCGCGCGGATAGTAAGGCCGGGGGAGACCCGATGCGGTTGATCGTCCCGGCCAACGAGCAGGGCGCCGGCTTTATGGCGGCAGGGTACGCGCGCGCCACCGGCAAGGTCGGTTGCTTCCTGGTGACCTCCGGCCCCGGCGCCACCAACACGGTGACGCCGATCCGCGACTGCATGGCCGACTCCATTCCGGTGGTGGTCATCACCGGCCAGGTGCCGACGCACGCGATGGGAACCGACGCCTTCCAGGAGGCGCCCATCGTCAACATCATGGGCAACTGCGCCAAGCACGTCTTCCTGGTCACCGATCCGGCGAAGGTCGAGGCGACTATCCGCACCGCCTTCGAGGTTGCCCGTTCGGGGCGTCCCGGCCCGGTAGTGGTCGATCTGCCGAAGAACGTCCAGAACTGGATGGGCGAGTTCCGCGGCGAGGGGTTGCTTGAGGTGCGGGGCTATCGCCAACGCATGGAGTCTCTGCGCTCCGCGAAGCTCTCCGACCGCAAGTGTCGCGGCTTTTTCGAGATGTTCGAGCGCTCGCGGCGGCCGTTGCTCTATGTCGGCGGCGGCGTCATCAACGGGGACGCGAGCGGTGAGTTGCGGGAGTTCGCCCACGCCTTCGGGGTGCCGGTCGTGACCACGCTGATGGGGTTGGGCGCGATCGATACCGCCGACGATCTCTGCCTCGGCATGTTGGGCATGCACGGCACCGCCTACGCCAACTACGCAGTCGAGGACTGCGACTTCCTGATCGCCGTCGGCGCTCGGTTCGACGACCGGGTGGCCGGCAAGGTCGAGGAGTTTGCGCCGTTGGCCGAGCAAGTGGCGCATATCGATATCGACGCGGCCGAGATCGGCAAGGTGCGCGGGGTCGATTGGGCCCACGTCGGCGAGGCCGCCCGCAGCCTCCGCCAACTGATGCGTTACGGCGAGTCGATGGGGTTCAGCCAGGACTTCGGGCCGTGGCGGGATCACGTCCGCGCTTTGCGGGAGCGCCACCCGATGAACTACGACCGCGAGGCCGAGTTGATTCAGCCCTACTACGTGATCGAGACCTTGAACGGCTTGACCGGGGGCGACGCGATCATCAGTACCGGCGTCGGCCAGCACCAGATGTGGGCGGCCCAGTACTTCGATTTCCATCAGCCGCGGCACTGGTTGACCTCCGGCAGCATGGGGACGATGGGCTTCGGCCTGCCGGCGGCGATCGGTGCGCAGTTCGCCCGGCCGGACAAGCTCGTCATCGATGTCGACGGGGACGGCAGCCTGCGCATGAATCTGGGCGAGATGGAGACGGTCACCACCTACGGCCTGCCGGTGAAGGTGCTGCTGCTCAACAACCTCGGCGACGGGATGGTGCGGCAGTGGCAGAAGCTCTTCTTCGGCGACCGCTTCTCCGGATCGGACAAGTCTCTGCACCGCAAGGACTTCGTCAAGGCCGCCGAATCGGACGGCTTCGAGTTCGCCCGCCGGGTGGAGAAGAAGGCCGACCTGGAAGGCGCGCTGAAGGCGTTCGTGAAACACGACGGACCGGCGTTCCTCGAAGTGATGATCGACCCCGATGCCGGTGTGTACCCGATGGTGGGGCCCGGATCGGGCTACAAGGACATGGTGACCGGCGACTTTATTCAGGGCCGGGAACTCCCCGTGCATCCACGCAGCGGGGCCGGTACCGGAGGCGGATCGGGGACGCCGGATCTGTTTTGAATCCCGAGACCGTCGTCCGGGTGGACCGCTGGTGGGTCGGCATCGCCACCGACGGGGTGGCGGTTCGACGGATCTTTTTGTTGGACCGGTCGGGGGCCGGCGGGCGGGAGCCGGGGCCGCGGCCGGACATCTCACCGTTGACCGCGCGCGCTGCGCGGTGGCTCGCCGCTTGGTTGGACGATCCGGCGCTGCCGTGGCCGGAAGATCTGCCGCTGTCCCCGGCGCCGACGCCATTTCAGCGGCGCGTTCGGGCCGAACTGCTCGCCATTCCCCCGGGGCAAACGACGACGTACGGAGCGCTGGCGAAGGCACTCGGCACTGCGCCGAGGGCGGTCGGCGGCGCCTGCCGGGCCAATCCCGTCCCGCTGGCCGTCCCTTGCCATCGGGTCGTCGCCGCGTCCGGCATCGGCGGCTTCTCCGGCGAGTCCGCCGGCCCCTGGCCGGCCTTCAAAGAGTGGCTGCTGGCCCGTGAAGGCGCGGTTTGCGCCGGCCGGCAGCCGTCCGCCTTGAAACCGCGCCGCGTCATCCCCATTGGGTGAGTGGGTTACCAAACTGTAGGGAGGGTATTCATGGCCGCGGGCACCGATAGCGAGACCCTGGAATTCCAGGCCGAGGTTCAACAGCTTCTGAACCTCATGATCCACTCCGTCTACTCGCAGCGGGAGGTCTTCCTGCGCGAGCTGATCTCCAACGCCTCCGACGCCATCGATAAGCTGCGGTTCGAGGCGCTGAAGAACGAGTCGCTCTACGAGGACGACGCCGAATTAAAGATCCGCGTCACGTTCGACCCGGAGGCGCGTACCGTCACCATCACCGATAACGGCATCGGCATGGACCGTGACGATGTGGTCGAGAACCTCGGCACCATCGCCCACTCCGGAACCCGGCGCTTTCTGGAGCAGATGACCGGCGACCAGCAGAAGGATTCGCAACTGATCGGGCAGTTCGGTGTCGGCTTCTACTCCGCCTTTGTCGTTGCCGACCGGGTCGAGGTCTTCAGCCGCAAGGCGGGGGTCGAGCCGCAGTACGGTGTCCACTGGAGTTCCGAGGGCAAGGGCGCCTACACCGTGGAGACCGTCGAGCGACCGCGGCGCGGCACCGAGGTGGTGCTCCACCTGCCGGAAGAGCAGAAGGAGTTCTGCGACGGTCTGCGGTTGCGGACGATCATCCGCAAGTACTCCGACCACATCTCGGTGCCTATCGAGATGCCGGTGGAGGCGGGCGACGACGATAAAGAGAAGGCCGGTGAGTGGGAGGCGGTCAACCGGGCGTCGGCGCTGTGGATGCGGCCCAAGTCCGAGATCTCCGATGACGACTACAAGGAGCTGTACAAGCACGTCGCCCACGATTTCGACGAGCCCATGGCTTGGCTTCACAACCACGTCGAGGGGCGGCAGTCCTACGTCTCACTGCTCTATATCCCCAAGCGGCCGCCGTTCGACCTCTACGAGCAGAAGCCGGCCCACGGCATCAAGCTTTACGTGCGCCGCGTCTTCATCACCGAGGACACCGAGCACCTGATGCCGCGTTACCTGCGCTTCGTGCGCGGAGTGGTCGACTCCGACGACCTGCCGTTGAACATCTCCCGCGAGATGTTGCAGCACAATCCGATGATCTCCACGATACGGGCGGCGTCGGTCAAGCGTATCCTCGAC
>SKJZ01000161.1 GCA_007121755.1 Halorhodospira sp.
AAGGCGCGGTTGACCGCGACGATGCGCTCCTCGCGGTCGGTGATCATGACCCCCTCGCTGGTGCCGTCCAAGACCGCGCCGGCGAGTTGCAACTCGTCCTCGGTCTGTTTGCGCACCGTGATATCGAGAGCGAAGGCCGCGGCCAGCGGCTCTTCTTCCCCCTCGATGCGGTGAACGATGAACTGGGAGGGGATCCGCCGCCCGTCGGCGGTGACAATCCGGGCGGCGACTTCGGCTGGCTCTTCCTGGAAGGCTACTTGGATCGCGTGTTGAATCAGGGGGCGGTGAGAGGCGACGAAGAACTCTTCCGGCGCCATCCGTTGTATGGCCTCGGGGACGTGCCCCCACTCTTCTTCGACGTGCCGGTTCCAGTAACGGATGCGGCCGGCGGGGTCACAGACGAACACCGCGACCGGGAGCCGGTCGAGTACTGCTTGGGAGAGCGTGTTGTCGGGCAGCAAGGGCGTACCCTCCATAGTAAGTTATCGCCTTCCGCCGACCACCGGCACCGCCTCCATCATACTACGTAGAATCTTTGTTGGAAGGGCCGGGGTGGCGGTGTCAACGGCGTTTCGAGCTTCCCGGCGGGCGTCCGGATCGGGATAATCCGGGCACACCGATCACAACATCAAGCGGCCGAAGGGATCGCCATGGCGAAGATCAAGTTCCTCGGCGCGGCCGGTGAGGTCACCGGTTCGCGCCACCTTATCGAGACCGGCGCCGGCAATGCGTTGCTGGAGTGCGGGTTGATTCAGGGCGGCGCTCAGGCCGAGCGCCGCAACCACCTCTCCCTCAAACGGCTGGCCCGCGAGGTCGACGCGGTCATCCTCTCTCACGCCCACTTGGACCATTCGGGATTGATTCCCAAGCTGGTCCGCGACGGCTTCAAGGGGCCGGTCCACTGCACCGAGGGGACCGCCGAATTGCTCGAGATCATGTGGCGCGACGCGGCCCATGTGATGGCCCGGGACATCGAGTGGGAGAATAAGTGGCGTCAGCGGGCGGGACGGCCTCTCATCGAGCCGGTCTACGATATCGACGACGCCGAGCGGGCGCTGACCTATTGCCGCCCGGTGGGTTACGGCCGGCCCGTTGCCGTGAATGACGAACTGACGGTCGTCTTCCGGGATGCCGGCCATATCCTCGGTTCGGCCATCGTGGAGTTGAACGTCGAAGCGGCCCGCCGCTCCCGTGTCGTCTTCTCGGGCGATCTCGGCAATCCGGGTTCGGTATTGATGAACCGGCCGGAAGCCGTCGAGTCGGCCGACGCGGTCGTGATGGAGAGCACTTACGGCAACCGGGACCACCGTCCGTTGCACGAGACCCTGGATGAGTTGGCCGGCATCCTCGACGAGGCCTACGAGAGCGGCGGCAACGTCCTGATCCCCGCCTTCGCGGTGGGCCGGACCCAGGAGTTGCTCTTCCACCTGGCGATGCTCCACCAGGAGGGGCGCCTGCGCCAGCGGTCCATCTTTCTGGACAGTCCGATGGCCATAGGCGTAACCGAGCTCTACCACCGCTGCCGCGATCTGCTGAATCCGGAAGATTTAGCGCGGCTGCCGCGGGGTGGGCAAGGCGATCCGATGCAGTTGTTGCCGGGCCTCCAGCTTTCGCGCAGCGCGGATGAGTCGATGGCGATCAACCGGGTTGCCGGAGGGGCGATTATCATCGCCGGCAGTGGGATGTGTACCGGTGGGCGCATTCGCCACCACCTCAAGTACAACCTGTGGCGCCCCAACGCCCACGTGATTATCGCCGGGTTCCAGGCGCAAGGTACCTTGGGGCGAAAGCTGGTCGACGGGATCAAGAAGACCAAGCTGTTGGGCGCCGAGGTGGCGGTGAAGGCCAATATCCACACCCTCGGCGGGCTATCGGCCCACGCCGGACAGTCGCAACTGTTGGACTGGGCGGCCCGCTTCCGCACGCGGCCCCGTTTCTACCTTGTCCACGGCGAGCCGGAGGCCCAGACCGGCCTGCGCGAGGCGCTCCGCCAGCGGCTGGACGCCGAGGTGGAGATCCCGAAGCCGGGAGACGAGCTGGAGCTGGGATAAGCGACACGCGTCATTGCGAGGAGCGGAGCGACGAAGCAATCTCCGGCACTTCCTTAGCGCAGGTAGGCGCGCTCGATGACCGGCGGGTCCAGCGGCACGTCGGGCTGGCCGGCGCGCACGCCCGTCTCCACTTGGGCGATGGCGTCCACCACGTCCATCCCTTCGACCACGCGGGCGAAGACGGCGTAGCCGAAGTCCCGCACCCCGTGGTCGAGGGCGACGTTGTGCTCCAGATTGATGAAGAATTGCGAAGTGGCGCTGTCCACCGCCTGGGTGCGGGCCATTGAGAGGGTGCCCCGCTCGTTCTTCAGGCCATTGTCGGCCTCGTTCTCGATCGGGGCGCGGGTCCGTTTGCGTTCGAGATCCGGGGTAAGGCCGCCGCCCTGGATGACGAAGCCGGGGATGATGCGGTGAAAGATAACACCGTCGTAAAAGCCTTCGTTCACGTACATGAGGAAGTTGTTGACGGTGATCGGCGCCTCTTCCTGAAAGAGTTCGACGACGATCTCCCCGTGCGTGGTCTCCATGACGACTTGCGGGCGTTCGGCGGCGCGCGCTTCGCCGGCACTCAACGGCCCGCCGCCGACCATGAGAATACCCATCCAGGCCCACGCCCCCATCCAGAACAGCTTCCGATTCATGACCGGCCACTCCCGTTTCGCAGCATCGATGGGGAGGTATCCTACCGATCGGAAGCCTCGGTGGACAGCGGGGGGGCGTTGAGGCCGCCGCTCCCCGCTGTCCATACGCCCCCTCCGCGACCTTTAGATCAAAAGCCGCGTCTCCCCCGGAGCCCGGGCCGTGGCCACCCGCAGCCCGGAGGGGTAGACCTCCTGCGCTTGCCGGCAGGCCGCGTCGGCGGCGGCGAGAATGTCGGCGGCATCGCTGCAGCCGCGGAAGATCGGTACCAAGCCGATGCTGGCGGCAACCGAAAAATCCCCCATCCCGTGACGGAAGCTCCGCCTCGCCAACCCCTGCCGGGTCGACCGGCCGAACCGGATGCCCTCCAGCAACGGCGCATCCTCCATTAAGATCGCGAACTCGTCGCTGCCCATCCGGGCGACACGGTCACCGGGGCGGATGCGCTGGCGCAACCACACGCCGATTTCATTCAGAATGGTGTCACCGGCGCCGCGTCCCCCGTCTGCATTGACACGCCGGAAGTCCTCCAAATCCACGTAGCAGAGCACATGCTCCACGCCCCACCGATTGGCGGATTCCACAAGGCGTTGCAGCCGCTCCACCGCCTGCATCCGGCTCAGCAGACCGGGAAGCGGGTCTTGCTCGATATCGGGGATTGCGTCCAACAGCACTTCTTGAGCGAATCGGTGTTCCATAGCCACCACCCTCATTCGTTGTGTAATGCGGCCGGGCCTTGCCCACCCGGCCGGATGGCCTTGCGGTAGCAATCCATCATGCGGATTAGCACTGACAGGTTGTCGATATGCAGCTTGTCGCGGATGCGGCGCCGCCTCGCCTCTACGGTGGAGATGCTGATGCCCAACTGGTTAGCGATCACTTTGTTGAAACGCCCCTCCACCAGGGCGTCAAGCACCTCCTTCTCTCCTTCGTTCAGCCTTTGAATGCGGCGCCCGATTTCGCGGCGCATGGCCCAGTCACGCCGGCGGTGAGCGTCCTCGGCCAAGGCCTTGCGGACCCAGCCGAGCAACTCCGCGGTCTTGAACGGCTTGCAAATAAACTCCATCGCGCCGGCCTTCATCGCCCTGACCGCCATCGGCAGGTCGCCGTGGCCGGTCATGATGATGACCGGCAAGTGAACGCCTTGCGCCTTGAGTTCCTGCTGCACATCGAGGCCGCTCAACTCGGGCATCCGGACATCGAGCACCACGCACCCGGTCGCCCCCGCGTCCAACTCGGCGAGGAAGGTTCCGGCGTCGGAGTAGGTTTGCACGGTCAGTCCGTGGGCCCGCAGCAACTCGGCGACCGATTCACGGACGGCGGGGTCGTCGTCGACAAGGTAGACGGTTCCGCGATCACCAGCCGCCTCGTTCGCCATTTGTTATGACTCCTCTTTTTTTAGATGATTCGCGGAACTTGCCGTGCCAGCATAGTGAAGTGACCACCGCCGAATGAATCCGGCCGTTCCCATGCTGCGAAAGGGTGCCCCTTACTGCTCTTCATGCGGGAGCCTCGAAGAGTCGGCCGGCAGCCTGAACAAGAAAGCGGCGCCGCCTTCCGGCGCCTCTTCCTGCCACAATTCACCGCCGTGGTTTTCGACAATGGAGACGCTGATCGGCAGCCCGAGTCCGAGCCCGTCGGCCTTGGTGGTGAAGAAGGGCGCAAGGATGCGCTCTCCCTCGCCTTCGCTGATTCCCGGCCCACTGTCGCGGACGGCGAAGACCACGCCTCCTGGGTCGGCCCGCGCCGCGAGCACCACACGGCGGTCGGAACCGCCACTCTCTTCCACGGCGTGGACAGCGTTGCGGACCAGATTGAGGACGACTTGCTGGACCTGTACCGGATCGACATCCAGCTCCGGCAGGCCGTCGGCTATCTGTTGCGACAACTTCACTCCCGCGCGATCGGCGTCGAGCGCCATCAAGTCCTGGATCTCTTCCAACAGTTGTTCGACGGTGATCCGCGTGCGCAGGTCGCTATCCTTGCGGGCGAACTGCCGTACCTCGGCGACGATATGGCCGGCGCGTTCGCTCTGGCGCACGATCTGTTGCAGGGTCTTGGTCAGCGCCTCCCCGTCCGGTTCACCGCCGCGCAGCCGTTCCAGTGCCGCTTCCGCAAAGGAGGAGATGGCGGTCAGCGGCTGATTGAGTTCATGCGCCAAGCCCGTGGCCATGCCGCCCAGCAGGCTCAATCGGTCGACGTGCGCCAGCGCCTCCCGGTGGAGGCGGCTCTGTTCCACGTACTCCTCGCGGTAGAGGTAGAGGCGGAGCAGTTCGGCGAGCGATTCGATGAGGCCGACCTCGTCCCGGCCCAACGGCCGTTCCCGTTCGTCGAGGGCGAGCGGGCGGTGGAAGACCTCGATCGCCGCCCGGGTGCCCAGAGGGGTCTCGATCTTGACGCTGTGCAGGAACCCCTGTTCCACAAAGCCCGGCGCCCGGTACTCGGCGTCATCGATGCGGATGCGGGCGCTGACCGCGTCGGGATTGTGGAGGCAGCCGGGGACCAGAATGGCGAAACGTTCGAGGATTTCGTGCCGGTCGCCGCCGGTCTGGTGCAGCAGGAAGGCGGCCCGGTGAAGGAGGGTCAGGGCGTGGATGCGGCGCTCCTGCTCCCGCGCCGTCGCCTCCGCGGCCTGCTTCTCTCGCATCTGCGCGGTGACGTCGCGTTGAAGGCTAATGTAGTGCGTGATGTCGCCGTTCTCGTCACGGATGGCGCGGATGCTCCACTCCAGGTAGAACTCGCCGCCGTCCCGGCGGTAGTTGAGCGTTGTGCCGAGGAAGTCTTCCCCGCGCGCGAGCTGTTCTCGCAACTGTCGCAAGACCGCCGGATCGGTGCCGGGGCCTTGAAGGATGCGCGGGGAGGCGCCGACGATCTCCGTCGCGTGGTAGCCGGTCAATCGCTCAAAGGCGTCGTTGATGAACAGGATGGTCGGCCCCGGGGGATCGAGCCGGGCATCGGTGATGACGATCGCCTCCCGGCACTGGCGCAGCGCCTCGCGGAAGAAGGCCGAGTCGAGGCCGCCGTCCACCGGGGGTTGGTCGGCCATATCGCTATCCCCGCGCGGACTTTCTCTCGTCCTCTTCGGCCGGCAACGCCGGGACTTCGGGGATCAGGCCGCCGAGGACGCCCATACGGACCAGTTCCGGATAGCACTGCGCGCCGAGTTTGCGCTGAAGCCGGGTCCGGTGGACCTCCACGGTTTTGGGGCTGATGCCGAGGCGGATCGCCACCTCCTGGTTCGAGCCGCCTTCCACCACGGCGGTCAGCACCTCGCGTTCGCGCGGCGTGAGCATGGCGAGACGGGACATGAGGTTCCGCCGCGCGGCGGCTTCGGCGGCTCGCTCCTCGTCGTGCCGCAAGGCCCGGTGTACGCAGTCGAGCAACTGTTGGTCGTTCAGGGGGCGGATCAGGAAGTCGAAGGCGTTTTGGCGCATGATCTCCACAGCCGTCCGGACATCCACTCCGGCCTCTCCGATGACCACCAAGGAGAGGGGCGGGGGCTGGGGCCACGGTATCGAGTGCTCACTTTGAAACTGGCTAAAGGCGCCGGATTCTAGATCGATAAGCGCACAGCCCGGCAGTTCCGCCGGATGGGTGCGGCAGACTTCGTCGAGCCCGAACCGGTCCTCCACGGTCAATTCCACGGAGTGCAGCAATGCGGCGAGCCGGTGCTTCTCTTCGGCCTCCATGCCTACCAGATAGACCATGGGCCCGATGTGCCCCTGCATGCGATTCCTCCCCACTGAGTAGGCCTAGATTTACTAATGCTTGGGCTACAACGTATAGCACTGAATGGCGGGGTTTTCCGGAGCGAGCGGTGCGACTATTGGCCGGAAGTTCGCAGGTCGAGTTGCAAATCGATGGTGCCGTCCTCGCTGGGCGTGGCCTGAAAGCCGAACCTTTCAGCCAACCGGCGCATCGAGTCGTTCTCCCGCAGCGTCTGGCCCACTAGGCGACGGGTGCCGCGGCGCCGGCAGTAATTGATCAACTTGCTCATCAGCGCCTGGCCCAAACCGCGGCCGTGGCGGTCGGAGCGGACGATGATGGCGAACTCCGCCTCCACGTTGTCGGCGTCGGAGACGGCGCGGGCTACGCCGAGCGTTTCACGCTGCCCCTCGTCGTTGGTGCCGACGGCGATAAAGGCCATTTCGCGGTCGTAGTCGATCTGTGTAAAGCGGGCCAACGAGGTGTGCGACATGCTGGTCACGGCGCGGAAGAAGCGGTAGTAGCGATCTTGGGCCGTGAGTCGGCCCAAGAAGTCGTGGTGGGCCGGCTCGTCTTCCGGCTTGATCGGGCGCAGCAGGATCTCCTGGCCGTCGTTCAGGGTGATCGACTCTTCCTCGTTCTTCGGATAGGGCTGGATCGCCAGCCGCTCCGCGCCCTTGGCGCCGGTGGCGGCGACCCGGATGCGGGCGTCAAGGGCCAGCACCCCTCTGGGGTGGGAGAAGAGCGGATTGATATCCAGTTCGACGACTTGCGGATGGTCGATGACGATCTGGGCCACCTTCATCAGCGTTAGACAGATTGCCTCCAGGTCGACCGCCGACTTGTCGCGGTAGCCGCGCAATATCCGGTAGATGTCGGTGCGGGCTATCAACTGCCGCGCCAGCGCCATGTTCAGCGGCGGCAGCGCCACCGCCTTGTCATTGATGACCTCGACCGAGCTGCCGCCGCGGCCGAAGAGGATCGCCGGACCGAAGATCGGGTCGGTGACAGCGCCGACGATCAGCTCGTACGCCCCCGGCCAGTGGATCATCTTCTGCACGGTGAAGCCTTCGACGCGCGCGCCGGGCTGCATCCGTTCGATGCGGCTCAACATCCCCTCCGCCGAGTAGCGCAGGATCTCCGCGGATTCGATATCCAGTAGGACGCCGCCGACGTCGGACTTGTGGCTGATGTCGTGGGATAGAATCTTCAGCGCCACTGGAAAGCCGACCGCCTCGGCCGTCGCCACCGCCTCGTCGACATCTTTAACGACACGGGTCTCCACCACCGGCACGCCGTACGCCTGCAAGACCTGTTTCGCCTCCGCCTCGCTCAGGATCTCGCGCTCATCCTCCAGCGCCGTGGTGATGACGGCGGCGGCGTCGTCGTAGTTCCACCGGAACTCTTCGGGCACCGAGGGCGGCGTCTCGAACAGCGTGTTCTGGTTGTCCTGGTACTCGTACATCTGCAGAAACGCGTTCACAGCGGCGTCCGGTGTTTCGTAGCTGGGCACGCCCTCGTTCTCGAAGTGCTTGCGCGCCTTGTGGACCGCCTCTTCGCCCATCCAGCAGGTAAGGACGGGCTTGCGAATGTGGCGGATCTGTTCCGTGACCGTCCGCGCCACCTCTTCGTTGTCGACCACCGCCGATGGCACCAGCATGACCAGAATGGCGTCGTAGTGCGGATCGGGGATCAGTGCCCCCAGCGCGTTGGCGTAACGCTCGGCTCCACCGTCGCCGATGATGTCGACCGGGTTGTCCTTCGACCAAGTGGGCGGCAGGCATGCGTTCAAGGCTTCGACGGTCTCTTCGGCCAGCTCCGCCAGGCGGCCGCCGCGGCTGACGAGGGCGTCGGTGGCGAGTACGCCCGGCCCGCCGCCGTTGGTCAGGATTACCAGCCGGTTGCCGGCGATCGGCCGGGCGCGGGCCAGCGTTTCGGCGGCGGCAAACAGATCCTCAATGGAGTAGACGCGCAGCATGCCGGCGCGGCGGATGGCGCTGTCGAAGATGTCGTCGCTGCCGGCCAGGGCGCCGGTGTGCGAAGCGGCGGCCCGCGCCCCCTCCTTCACGCGGCCGGCCTTGATCACAATGACCGGCTTGTTACGGGCGGTGGCGCGGGCGGCGGACATGAACTTCCGCGCCTCTTTGATCGACTCGACGTAGAGCAAGATGCCGCTGGTCTTGCTATCGCCACTGAGGTAGTTGAGCAGGTCGCCGAAGTCGACATCTGCCGAGTTGCCCAGCGAGATAAAGTGGGAGAAACCGATGCCGCGGGACTTGGTCCAGTCGATCAGGGTGGTGCAGAGGGCGCCGGACTGGGAGATCAGCGCCAGCCGGCCCGGCAGCGAATAGGTGTGCGCGAAGCTGGCGTTGAGGCCGATATTGGGCAGCAGCAAGCCGATGCAGTTGGGGCCGAGGATGCGCACGCCGTGGGGGCGGGCGGCCTCCAGCATGCGCTGCTCGATGGTCTTGCCCTCTTCATCCTCGACATTGGTGCCGGCGGAGAGCACGACCGCGGCCTTGACGCCGTGTTCGCCCAGTTCGGCGATCAAGCCGGGCAGCGTGGGTGCCGGGGTGCAAATGGCCGCCAGGTCCGGGGTTGCGGGGAGGGACGCAATGTCGGGGTAGGCGTCGCGGTCGTGGACCGTCCGGTATTTGGGGTTGACCGGCCAGATCGGCCCCTGGAAGCCCCCCTCAAGCAGGTTGCGCATGACCAGTCGGCCCAGAGAGCCTTCCTTGTCCGAGGCGCCGATCAGGGCGACAGATTTTGGCTTCAGTAGCCGTTCCAGGTTCAGGACGCTCATAAGGGCCTCTTGCGACGTGGCGGTATCCGAATCTTCCGGCGGGCAGGGCCGGGGGGCATCCCCGTGACCGGCGACCCACTGCGCTCCTCGCCCTCCGCCGGGGCCGGGCAGACGCGCTCCCGGCGCGCTGCCCGGCGTGCGCATCCCTGCGCACGCCCTTACGGGCCTGATCCGGCTCCGGGCGGTCGCTCCGTTCGACGTCGCCGGTCACGGGGATGCCCCCCGGCCCTGCCCGCCGGAAGATTCGGATGACGGTCTTCAGTCTAGCAGATATGGTGCAATGCACCATACGGGTTCCGGTGGGGGGTGGTAAGCTGATTACTGTCCGTACAGTTCGTACTTTCCGGTCGAGAAGAGATGGAATCCCATGAGCCGCCGCCCCCCGGATGACAAGCCGTTGCTGGCCACCATCGACAGCCCGGAAGACCTGCGCCGTCTGCCCGCCGACCGGTTGCCGGCCGTGAGCCGCGAGTTGCGGGCTTACCTGCTGGAGAGCGTGGCGCGGAGCGGAGGCCACTTGGCCGCCGGTCTCGGCGCGGTGGAACTTACCGTGGCGTTGCACTACGCCCTCGATACACCGCACGATCGATTGGTCTGGGACGTCGGCCATCAGTGCTACCCGCACAAGGTGCTTACGGGGCGGCGGGAAGCGCTGCCCCTGATCCGCCAAGCCGGCGGGCCGGCGGGCTTTCCGGTGCGCGGCGAGAGCCCCTACGACGCCTTCGGGGTGGGGCACTCGTCGACCAGCATCAGTGCTGCGCTCGGCATGGCGCTGGGGACGCGGATCGGCGGCGTCGATCGCCGGGCGGTGGCGGTGATCGGCGATGGCGGCCTCACCGCTGGCGAGGCCTTCGAGGCGCTGAACCACGCCGGCGGCGTGGGCGCCGATCTGCTGGTTGTGCTCAACGACAACGAGATGGCGATTTCGGAGAATGTCGGGGCGCTCTCCAACTACCTCACCCGGCTCCTGTCGGAGCCGATCGCCGGACAGCTCCGCCGCGGGGCGCGGGATGTCCTGCGCCACCTGCCGCCGGTCCACCAGTTGGCCCGGCGGACCGAGGGTCACGTGAAGGGGTTGTTGGCCCCCGCTACCCTCTTCGAGGAGTTGGGCTTCCACTACTTCGGCCCGGTCGACGGCCACGATGTCGAAGGGCTGGTGCGGGTGCTGCTCAACCTGCGTGATCAGCCGGGGCCGCGCCTGCTCCATGTCGTAACCCGCAAAGGGAAGGGGTACCCCCCGGCCGAGGCCGACCCGATCTCCTATCACGGGGTCAGCCGGTTCGATCCTGACCACGGTCTGTCCCGGAGCCGCGCACCGTCGCCGCCAACTTACACGGAGATCTTCGGCCGCTGGATCTGTGACGCGGCGGAGGCCGACCCGCGGGTGGTGGCGATCACCCCGGCGATGCGCGAGGGGTCGGGGCTGGTGGAGTACGCCCGCCGCTTCCCGGGCCGCTATTTCGATGTCGGCATTGCCGAACAGCACGCGGTGACCGTCGCCGCCGGAATCGCGTGCGAGGGTGCGCGTCCAGTGGTGGCGATCTACTCCACCTTCTTGCAGCGGGCCTACGATCAAGTGGTACACGACGTCGCGTTGCAGCGCCTGCCGGTGCTATTCGCCGTCGACCGCGCTGGCGTCGTCGGGCCCGACGGCCCGACACACCAAGGCGCTTACGATCTCAGCTACCTGCGTTGTATCCCCGGGATGACGGTCATGGCCCCGGCCGACGAGGCCGAGTGCCGGCGCATGCTGGCGACCGGCCTGGCCCTGGACGGCCCTGTAGCGGTGCGTTATCCGCGGGCGGCCGGCCCCGGCGCGGAGATCCCCGCTGTAACGGAGCCTTTGGAAGTAGGGCGGGCCGAGGTGCTGCGGGAGGGGCGGTCCGGCGTAGCCCTGCTCGCCTTCGGTTCGTTGGTGCCGGTCGCCAGGGATGTCGGCGACGAGTTGGATGCCACGGTGGTCAACATGCGCTTCGTCAAACCCCTCGACAGCGCGCTGCTGGAGCGGCTCGCCCGTACCCACCGCCGCCTAATAACGCTGGAGGAGAACGTGGTGGCCGGCGGCGCCGGCAGTGGGGTCGCCGAGTACTTGGCGGGCGCCGGTCTCCATACGCCGGTCACCCACCTGGGGCTGCCGGACCGCCCGCTGGAGCACGGGAGCCGCGACGCCATCCTGGCGGCGGCGGGGCTCGACCGGGAAGGGGTACGGTGCGCGGTGATGGAGGAAGCTGCGCTGGCCTCCGCGTTTTTGGAGCCCCGCTAGTGGAAGTCGGCCGGAATCGCCGCGGTCTGAAAGATCTCCTCCGGCGGGTGGGTGCGCTGTGGAACCACGCAGTAAGCCGTCGGGTCCGTTTCGAGGAGCCGCGGTTGTGGCGGGGCCGGGTTCCATCGGATCGGCTGCAGCGCGGAGAGATTCTTCGCATCGAGCGCGTTAGAGCCCGAGTTGTGGCCACGCCGGTTGGTTCCGTAGAGAAAGCGGGCCACCAGCATGATCTCGTCCTGGTAGTGCCCCACCACGCCGTCGGTGACCCACTCGACGACCGCCAATGCGTATGAGGTGTAGTTGGGGTCGACCCGCCGCGAGCCTTGTAGGCCCCGGTTGTACGCCGTTAGGACTTGTCGCCACTCGTTGATGCCGCGGGTCTGGAGCTTGTTCAGATAACACCCCGCGACTTCGATGTTCCAGTAGTCGTCGGTGATCAGCCGGGCGATGATCTCTTCACCGACGGTGTACTGCCCCAACTCCGGGCAGTGCCGGATGGCGTCCTGCGCCGCTGGCAGCCTCACCTGCATGACGCCGTAAGCGCGGGCGCCGAGGGCAAAGTCACGATCGCCGACCGGTGACAGGATTCCCGCCAGCGACTCCTGCATCAGAATACCGGCCATGGCCAGGGAGAGGTTGTACTGCTCCCCGACATGCCAAGCGTAGGCAAGGAGACGGATCTGATGGTCGCTGAGCCGCGGTGGTTGCCCCCACGACGGAACCGAGACGGCGAGCAGTAATGCCGTAATCAGGGCCGGAAGAATGCGGCGGCGATGCATGGCGGCATCTCCGTAGGTAGCTGTGGATCTCCCTATGTTGGGGCAAGCCGGAACGAAGTGATGTGTGGAGCCTCACACAAGGGCGAATACTTGGTTAGACTCAAACGCTATGACCCCGTTGATGGTAATTACATTCTTCGGTGGCGTGGGGCTCTTCCTGCTCGGCATGAGATTGATGACCGACGGGTTGAAGGTAGCCGCCGGGAACGCCTTGCGCGAGATCCTGGCCCGCGGCACCGCCACCACCGGCCGCGGCATCCTCTCCGGGATCGTGATCACCGCCCTGGTGCAGTCGTCCACCGCGGTGATCATCTCCACCATCGGCTTCGTCAACGCCGGTCTGATGACGCTCTTCCAATCGGTCGGCGTGATTATCGGCAGCAATGTCGGCACCACGGCCACCAGTTGGCTGGTCGCCGTGGTCGGCTTCAATATCAATATCCAGGAACTCGCGATGCCGGCCATCGCGGTGGGTATGGCGTTGCGCGTCACCGGCGGCCGGACGCGGCGGGGGGCATTGGGCGAGGCGCTGACCGGTTTCGGCATCTTCTTTCTCGGTGTTGACGTGCTCAAGACCACCTTCGACGGCGTCGAGCAGCACTTCGACCTGGCGCACTACGCTGGAGGTGGGCTTGGCGGCCTGCTGATGTTCACCCTCGTCGGCATGGTGATGACGGTGCTGATGAACTCCTCAAGCGCCGCGCTGGCGGTGACCCTCACCGCGGCCGGCACCGGTGTCATCGACTTGGAGTCCGCCGCGGCCATGGTCATCGGTGCCAATGTGGGCACGACGTCGACCGCGCTGTTCGCGGTGATCGGCGCCACCTCTAACGCCAAGCGCGCGGCTATGGCCATGACCTGGTTCAGCGTTCTGACCGGGGTGGTCGCGTTCCTGATGATGCCGCTGCTGTTGGCCGCCGGAGCGGGCGTGGCTGGCGCATTGCGTCTAGACGTCAACCCGGCCACCGTGTTGGCGCTCTTCCATACCGCCACGAAACTCACTGGTACCGCAATCGTATGGCCGATGACGCCGTGGCTGGTGCGCCGTTTGGAGCGCATGTTTGTGACCGCAGAAGAGGACCAGGGGAAACCGCGCCATCTCGATAAGAACGTGGCCGGTACGCCGGCGCTGGCGCTGGAGGCCCTGAACCGGGAATTGGTCCGGATCGGTGCCATCGCCCGCCGCGCCGCGGCCGGCGCGCTTAGCGCGGAAGGCCCGGCGGGCGGGTGGCTGGAGCGGGACAAGCGGGCGATCGAGCGGCTGGTGATCGCGGTGGGGGACTTTACGACCACCGCTACGCGAAGCGCCGATCTGCCGGAGCCGATGGGCCGCTCTTTCGCCGACGCAGTACGCGTCACGCAGTACTACAGCGATATGGTCGAGCGCGCGTTGGAGTTGGCGGGCAAACAGCCGGCCGGGCTTCAGGATGAAGAACTCGCCGCCGCGGTCAACCGGTTCAAGCGCGATGCAATCGCTTTGATCGAACAGGCCGACGCCGAGTTGGATGGGTTTCGTTCGAAACGGCTGCGCAGCGCGCACGAGGCGTTGGAGGAGTCGTATCAAGAGATCAAGCGGCGGTTGTTGTACGCCGGGGCCGCCGGTTACCTCCCGGTCCGGCACATGGTTGGCCGCCTCGACGAGATCTCCGTGATCCACCGTATGCTGGACCAGGCCGTAAAGGCCGCGCTCTATACACGCCGAATACACAAGGTGTTGCGTCAGGGCGAGGGCGTGTCGGACGAGGAGGACGGCACGGAGCGGGGCGGCGACGGTTCCGACGGAGAAGGGCCGCCGGTGGGCACGGGCGGTTGAAGCGGGTTACTTGGCAGGGGGATAGAGTAGCCGCTCGTACTCCCGCTGGATGACTTGATAGCACTCACAGGAGTGTCCCGCCAAGCCGTCGCGATCCAGCAGGGTGATCCGCCCGCGGCTGTACTTGATCACTCCCAGCGCCTGGAGGTGCCGAGCGGCGCCTGTGATGCCCTCCCGGCGCACGCCGAGCATATTGGAGATGGTCTCCTGGGTGATTGCCAGTTGGCCGGAGGGGGTGCGATCGAAGTTCAACAGCAGCCACCGGCACAATCGCTTCTCCAGTGGGTGGTGCAGGTTGCAGACCACCGTCTGCCCCATCTGCATCATTAGCGCCTGGAGGAAGCGCAACACCAAGTGCTGGAAGGCGCCGCCCCTGGCGAAGATCCTTTTGGCGGACGTGGTGGGGATGCGCAAGGCGGTAAGCTCACTTTGGGCGATAGTCCAACTGGAGCTCGTGTGTCCGCCCATGAACGGCACAATCCCTTCTATGCCTTCATTGCCGATTACGGCGATCTCACCGCAAGCTCCGTTCTCCATGATTTGGAGTGTCGAGATGACTCCGGAAAGCGGGAAATAGATGTGTTTTACAGTGGCGCCGGGCTTATGGATCGCGGTTTCGGATGCGATTTCGATTTTTTCGACCCGCTCCCGGATCAACGCAATCTCCCCCGGGGGCAGGGCCGCCAATATGCCGTTGGCCGTGTGGATGCGGTTGGAGTAGTGCATTACCTTCCCCGGTGATTCAGTTCCGGCGTTTCGGTGGCTTGGTTTTATCGGAATCGTCCTTAATATAGTACAGGTTCCTGATGCGGTATTTAGGGGGTATGTTGCGGTATTTCCGGGTGAATTGAATTGATAATACGATGAAAGGAGCCGGCACGCCTATGAGCGCGCATGAGGGAGATTCTCTGTGGATCGATTGGAATTGGGCCTTCTTTATCGACCTCGACGGCACGCTGGTCGAGATCGTCGGCCATCCGGAGCACGCCGAGTTGACGCCGGCGGGGCGGCAGGCGTTGTCGTCGCTTTACGAGCGCGCCGGCGGGGCCGTCGCGCTGATCAGCGGGCGCTCCATCGCCTCGATCGACCGGATCGTCGCCCCGCTGTATCCACCGGCGGCGGGCATTCACGGCGCGGAGCGGCGCGACGCCGCGGGCCGGATGCTTCGCGCCCCGCCGGTGGCCGAGGATCTGATCGCCCGCGCCCGTTGGGAGTTGGGCCGCGTCGCCAGTGCCGAAGAGGGCGTGTTGCTGGAGGACAAGGGGGACGCCTTGGCCGTCCACTACCGCGGTGCTCCGGATCTGGAGGTTCGCTTGCGCGGGTTGGTCGATCGCCTTGCCGCCTCCTCCGGGGGGGCGTTGGAGGCGCAACCCGGCAAGTGCGTGATCGAGTTGCGGCCGTCCGGCCACGATAAGGGCGGCGCGGCGCGCGCCTTTATGGCCGAGCCGCCGTTCACCGGGCGCCGTCCCGTCTTTCTCGGCGACGATTTGACCGACGAGGACGGCTTCCGTGCCGTCCAGGCGATGGGGGGCGCGGCCATCAAGGTCGGCGCCGGGGCCACCGTGGCGGAGTGGCGCCTTCCCGGCCCAGAGGCGGTGATCGCTTGGTTGAGTGGGGAGGTGCCCGCATATAGAGAGAATCAAGGGAGGATGCATGAGTAACCTGGATCAAGCCCTGCTCGGTAACTGCAGCTTCGCGGCGCTGGTCGACCGGCGCGCCGAAATCACCTGGGCGTGCATGCCGCGTTTCGACGGTGATCCGGTCTTCTGCACCCTGCTCGGCCCGCCCGCCGCCGGCCGCGGCGAGGGGCGGTTCGCGATCGAGCTGGAAGGGTTGGTGCGCAGCGAGCAGGAGTACACGCGCAACACCGCCATCGTGGTGACCCGCCTCTACGACGGTAGCGGCGGCGTCGTTGAGATCACCGATTTCGCCCCACGTTTCGAGCAGTTCGGCCGGGTCTTCCGGCCGGTGACGATCGTCCGCCAGGTCCGGCGGCTGGCCGGTTCGCCGCTGATCCGCATCGTCTGCCGCCCGCTCTTCGACTACGGGAGCGCCGTACCGACCGTCACCCACGGCAGCAACCATATAAGCTACGTCGGATCGTCCCAGGTCTTGCGCCTGACCACGGACGCCTCCATCACCGCGATTCTCGACGAGACGCCGTTCATCCTGGAGCACGACGCGACGTTGATTCTCGGCCCCGACGAGACGGTGCCGCAGTCGGCCCACGAGACCGGAACCCAGTTCTTCGAACACACCCGCGCCTATTGGCAGGAGTGGGTCCGCGGCCTGGCCATCCCCTTCGAGTGGCAGGAGGCGGTCATCCGCGCCGCGATCACCCTCAAGCTCAACACGTTCGAGGACACCGGCGCCGTCATCGCCGCCGTCACCACTTCCGTCCCCGAGGCGCCCGATAGCGGCCGCACTTGGGACTACCGGTACTGTTGGCTGCGCGACGCCTACTTCGTTATCAACGCATTGAACCGCCTCGGTGCGACGAAGACGATGGAGCACTACGTGCGGTTCATTATCAACACCACCGCCACCAACGGCGGGCGGCCGTTGCGCCCGGTTTACCGCATCAACGGGCGCGACGACCTGGTGGAGACGGTGGCGGAGGGGTTGCCGGGCTATCGCGGCATGGGTCCGGTGCGGGTCGGCAATCAGGCCTACGAGCAGCAACAGAACGATGTCTACGGATCGGCCATCCTGGCCACCGCCCACCTCTTTTTCGATGAGCGGCTGCAGCGGCGGGGCGACGAGGCGATGTTCCGGCGGCTCGAAGCGCTCGGCGAGCAGGCGGTGGCGGTCTACCGCCAGCCCGACGCCGGGCCGTGGGAGTTTCGCGGCATGTCCGCCGTCCACACCTTTTCGGCGGCTGTCTGTTGGGCGGCGGCGCGCACTCTGAGCACCATCGCGGCGAGTATCGACCTCCCGGAGCGCGCCCGGTATTGGCAGGGGCGCGCGGCCGAGATGGCCGCCGTGATCCGCCGGGAGGCTTGGGACGCCGAACGCGGCACATACGTCGCCAGCTTCGGCGGCCGCGATCTCGACGCCAGCCTGATGCTGCTCTACGAGTTGGGCTTCCTGGAGCGGACCGATCCGCGGCTGGTCGGCACCGTCCAGGCGGTGGAGCGGGAGTTGCGCCGCGGCGACTTCCTCTTCCGTTACGTCCATGAGGACGACTTCGGCGAACCCGCCACCGCGTTCACCACTTGCACCTTCTGGTACATCGATGCGCTGGCCGCGGTGGGCCGGGAAGAGGAGGCGAGGAGCCTGTTCGAGAACCTGCTTCAGCGGCGCAACCATGTGGGGCTGCTGTCCGAGGACATCGATCCCGCCAGCGGCGAGTTGTGGGGGAACTTTCCTCAGACGTACAGCATGGTCGGGCTGATCAACTCGGCCATGCGATTGAGCAGAGATTGGGAGGACGTGCTATGAGCGAGTTGGTCGCCATCTCCAACCGGGTCGCTCTGCCCAGCCAACTGCAGGGGGCGCAGGGCGGACTGGCCGTCGGGTTGCGGGCGGCGCTGGAGGAGTCGGGAGGGCTGTGGTTTGGGTGGAGCGGCGGCGTGGACGAGCGCGCCGGGGCGCGTGAACCGCGGCTCCAGGAGGCCAACGGCGTGCGCTATGCGACGCTGAGGCTGACCCGCGACGAGTACGAGCGCTTCTATATGGGCTACGCCAATCAAGTGCTGTGGCCGCTGTTCCACTACCGGATGTCGTTTGTCCACTGCACCGATGCACGGCTCGAGGGGTATTGGGAGGTGAACCGGCTCTTCGCCGGCCATCTTCTGCCGCTGCTGAAGGGCGGCGAGACGATCTGGGTACACGACTACCACTTCATCCCGTTCGGCTCATTGCTGCGCGAACAGGGAGTGAGCGCGCCGATCGGCTTCTTTCTCCACACACCGTTTCCGCCGTGGGACGTCATGCGCGCGTTGCCCGATCACGCGCGCCTGTTGCGCGCCCTCTGCGCCTACGACCTAGTCGGTTTCCAAACCGCCATCGACCGCGACAACTTCCTCGACTGCATCGCCCATATGGAGGGGGGCCACATCCGCGACCGCGAGTGGGCGGTGTTCGACGGCGAAGCCGCGCGCGCGGGTGTTTTTCCGATCGGTATCGACGTGGACGACGTGGCCGTCGAGGCGCGGCGCGGTTTCAACTCTCAACAGGGGCGGCGGCTGCAGGAGAGCCTGCAGCGGCGGAAATTGATCATGGGGGTCGACCGCCTCGACTACAGCAAGGGGCTGAGAAACCGCTTCGAGGCGTACGAGGCGCTGCTGGAACGCCATCCCGACTACCGCCGCTCGGTGGTCTTCCTTCAGATCGCCCCGATCTCGCGGGGCGATGTGGCGGAATACGAGGAGATCCGGCAGCATCTGGAGTATATGGCCGGCCACATCAACGGCCGTTTCGCGGAGTACGACTGGGTGCCCCTGCGCTATCTCAACAAGGGCTTTCACCGCTCCAATATCCTCGGCTTCTTGGCGAGGAGCGATGTCGGGCTGGTCACCCCGATGCGCGACGGCATGAACCTGGTCGCGAAGGAGTTCGTTGCCGCCCAGCACCCCGACGACCCCGGCGTCCTCGTCCTGTCGTCACTGGCCGGCGCGGCCCACGAGTTGGACGCCGCGGTGCTGGTCAATCCGTACAACGTCGACGAGATCGTTCACGGCCTGGACCGGGCGCTGTCGATGCCCTTGGCGGAGCGGCGCGAACGGTGGCACGCAATGGCTCAGGCGCTCCGGGACAACGATATCCACCATTGGCGCACCACCTTTCTCGAAGCGCTCCGGGACGCCTGTCGCCATTCGCAATCGGAGGCGCCATGACCCGCTACCTGTTGGCCGATGTCGGCGGAACCCATACGCGGATCGCGGAGGCGGCGCCGGGCGGGGCTCCGGGGGCGCCTGTTCGCTACCTCAATGCCGGGCTGGACGGTTTGGAAAGCGCCTTTGAAGATTACATCCGGGCCGCCGGCGTGCCCGGCGGCGAGCCGTTGGTCGTGGCGGCGGCGGTGGCCGGTCCGGTGCGGGCGGGCGCGGTGCGCCTCACCAATCTGGGGTGGGCGGTGGACGAGGCCGGATTGGTCCGCGCCACCGGCGCGGTCCGGGCCCGGTTGGTCAACGACTACCACGCCCTGGCCCGCGCCTTGCCGGAGTTGCCGCCGCCGGCCCTGGTGCCGGTGGCCGACCGACCGCCGGAGCCGCGGACCCCGATGGCCGTCCTGGGAGCCGGTACCGGCCTCGGCGTGGCCGGTCTGGCTCCGTGTAACAGCGGTTGGACCGCCATACCGGGGGAGGGTGGGCACGTCACGCTGGCGGCTGCCGACGATGAGGAGGCCGATGTGCTGGCGGCGTTGCGCCGGGAGTTCGGGCACGTCTCGGCCGAAGCGGTGTTGAGCGGCAACGGCTTGGTGGCGTTGCACCGGGCGCTGAACGGAAGCGGCCCGGATAGTCCGGAAGCCGTTACCGCCGCCGCCGGCGACGGGGATACGGCGGCCGGACGCACTCTGGATCTCTTTTTCCGCTTTCTGGGCACGGTGGCGGGTAATCTCGCCCTGACGTTCGGCGCCCGAGGCGGTGTCTATTTGGCCGGGGGCATCTTGCCGGCGCTGCGCCGCCCCTTGGTGGCGTCCCGGTTCCACGAGCGGTTCATCGGCAAGGGGCGCTTTCGGGGGTATCTGGACGGTGTTCCGGTCTGGCTGATCGAGGATCCGGAGGGGGCGGCCTTGTCGGGGTTGCGGGCGTTATTGGACGACGAGTAGGCAACACTCATCGTTACTAACCTTTCGGCAGGTATTGTCAGGTAGCACCCATACGGGGACGCCGTGAATCCATCCCTGGAGGCTTCACGGCCGCATCCCTGCGGCCGAGACCCCGTATGGGTGCTACCTGACAATACCTGCCGAAAGGTTAGTAATTGTTTAACGGGTG